>JBIIIL010000128.1:0-7409 GCA_044234825.1 Phycisphaerales bacterium | reverse complement strand
TCGACCGCCGGGCCCTTGAGGTGCGGACCTCCGGGCACTTCGACGCCATCTTCGACGTCGTGCGCGCAGCCGAGAGGACCCGTGGGCTCGGCCGCATCGCCAGCGTCGAGGTGCGGCGCACCGACCTTGGCGACGGTTCGCTCGAGTCCACCGTCGTGATCGACGAGTTCTTCCATGGTGCGCGCGAGGTGCAGCCATGAGTGCACCTGTCGGCCATGACGCCCTCGCGCAGCTACAGGCTCGCTGGAACACCCTCTGCGCCCGGCTTGGCATGAAGCCGCGGCAGTTCGCGATGCTCTGCGGCGCCATGGCGCTGGTCGTGGCGATCGTGCCGCTCAAGTCGGCGCTGAAGCCGGCGAGGGCATCGGCCGCGCCGGCAGCTGCCGCCAGCGCAGCGATGCCCGGTGCCACAGCCGTTGCCGCCATCGCTTCGCCAGCGTCGCCCGCGCGTCCTGCGCTCTCGGTGGCGTCGATCCCGGAGGACCTGCTCGCGCCGGCGCCAGAGTTCAACCTCGCGCACCTGCCGCTGCGGAACCCATTCATGTCGCTGGCGGCGAGCGCACCGGGTGCGGCGCACCCGGCCTCGGCGATGCCTGCGCCCGCGGACATCGTGCTGCAGGCGACGATGGACAGCGACTACGCGATCATCAACGGCCGCACGCTCCTGCGCGGGCAGTCGGTGACCGACAGCAAGACAGGACGGTCGTGGACGCTCGTGGAGGTGGCCTCGCGGCGTGTGAGGCTCTCCTGCGACGGCGTGGTGTACGAGGCAAGGATTGGAGGCTGAGTCGTGACGCGCTCCTCTGTATCGGTGCAGGCCCTTGGCGGCGTCCTTGTCGACGAGGGGCTGCTGACCTCGGCGCAGCTGCGCGAGGCGCTTCAGATCCAGGCCCGCGACGGCCAGCGCATGATGCTCGGAGAGATCCTCGTCTCCAGAGGGTTCCTCACGGAGGAGCAGCTGCTGCGCGCCATGGCCAAGGCGCGCCACCTTCCGTTCATCGAGACTCCCTCGGCCGTCGCCGAGGCCGGCGCACGCGCGCTCGTGCCCGAGGCGATCCGGCAGGAGCACCTGGTGCTGCCGATCTCGCTCTGCGGCAACGAGCTGCTTGTGGCCACCGCGAATCCCGCCGACTCGATCGTGATCGAGCAGCTTGAGCGCATCACCGGATTCAGGATCCGGCTCGCCGTCAGCACCGCGAAGGCGATCGAGGATGCGCTTGCCATGAAGGTGGCGGAGCCGGAGCCGGCCGCGACCCCCGCGGTCACCGAGATCGACACCCTGCTCGGCGACCTCGACGAGAGCGAGTTCGCGATCGACGACAGTTCCGCCGGCGATATCGCTGCGGGCGAGGACGAGGCCTCGAGCGGTCCCGTCGTCAAGCTCGTCAACCACATCCTCGCCAGCGCGGTGGCCGAGGGCGCGAGCGACATTCACATCGAGCCCGATGACGGCTCGATGCGAGTGCGCTTCCGCGTCGACGGCGTGCTGCAGGTGCGGCTGCGCCCCCCCCACCGCATGCACGCGGCGATCGCGAGCCGCATCAAGATCATGGCGCGACTGGACATCTCCGAGCGCCGCATCCCGCAGGATGGCGAGATTGCGGTGCGCATGTCCGGCAGGCCGATCGACCTGCGAGTCTCGACGCTGCCCGGCAAGTTCGGCGAGAAGATCGTGATGCGGGTGATCGACGTGGGCGCCGGTCGCCTCGGCTTGGACAAGCTCGGCTTCCGTCCCACCATGCTCGAGCGGTTCCGCGGCATCATCTCGCAGCCGCATGGCGTCGTGCTCGTGACGGGCCCGACGGGATCTGGAAAGTCCACCACGCTCTACTCGGTGCTGTCGGAGTTCGACACCGCAGAGAACAACGTCTCCACCGTGGAGGATCCGGTGGAGAGCAACATCGTGGGCGTGCACCAGACTCAGGTGAACCCGAAGGCGGGCATGACGTTCTCGGGCGCGCTGCGCGCGCTGCTGCGCCAGGACCCGGACATCATCATGGTCGGCGAGATCCGCGATGCGGAGACCGGCCAGATCGCGGTGCAGGCTGCGCTCACCGGCCACCTCGTGCTGTCGACGCTGCACACCAACGACGCACCCAGCGCGATCACTCGGCTTGGGAACCTCGGGGTGGAGCCCTTCCTGATCGCCGCGAGCCTGCGAGGGGTTCTCGCGCAGCGGCTCGTGCGCAAGGTCTGCGCCGGCTGCCGAGAGGAGTACGTGCCCGATGCCGCGCAGCGCGCGGCTCTGGGCCGGTATGGCGAGCGCGCGACGGTCCTGGCCCGAGGGCGCGGATGCCGCAAGTGCCATGAGCGCGGGTACTCCGGGCGCATCGGACTCTACGAGCTCTTCACGCCCGATGCCGAGGTGCTCGACGCGATCGCCGCGCGCACCGAGCTCTCGAAGATCCGCGCAATGCTCGCGAGCAAGGGATTCGAGTCCCTGTGGGATGACGGCATGGAGAAGGTGCTTGCAGGGCTGACCACGGCCGAGGAGGTGCACGGTGCCTGTCGCGAGTGAACCATCCGTGATCGCAGCGAAGGGCGGCGCAGCCCAGTCGCCGACGCAGCGGTACCAGTGGAAGGGCCGCCGCAGCGACGGCATCCCGGCGACCGGATTCGTCGACGCGACATCGCACGCGTCGGTGGTGCGCGAACTGCGCCGCGACGGGATCACCGTGGTGTCGGTGGAGCTGGCGGCGCTCGATGCGCAGGCCGAGGGCGAAGTGCGGCCGGGCGATCGCGCGCTGAGCTCCAGGTTCCGGGGCGATGACGTGCTGGCGATGTGCTCGCAGCTGTCGGTGATGATGCGCACCGGAGTGACGCTGACTGAGGCGCTCGACACCTTCTGCGAGCAGGCCCCGCGGCCCGAGGTCGCGAAGGTGGTTCGGCGCATCCGAGACGACGTCAGCGGCGGCGAGGACTTCTCTTCCGCGCTCGCGAAGTGGCCGCGCGTGTTTCCCCCAATCGTGATCGCGCTCATGCGGGCGGCAGAGGCCACCGGCATGATGGAGGAGATGCTCGGCCGCGTGGCGAAGGACCTTGCCAAGCAGCGACGGTTCACGCGTCAGGTCAAGGGCGCGATGGCGTACCCGATGGTCATGCTGCTGGTGGCCTTTGCGGCGCTGGGCGTGATCATGGGCTTCGTGCTGCCCAAGTTCAAGCCACTGTTCTCGCAGCAGGGTGACCGGCTGCCGATGATCACGAAGGCCCTCATGGCCATCGCGCAGAGCCTGCAGACCGATGGGCTCTGGTGGCTGCTTGGCGCAGCGGCGCTTGTGACGGGGCTGGTGGCGTGGGCCAAGAGCGCGGGCGGCCGGCGCACGCTGGACCGCGCGCGCCTGCGTGCGCCGATCATCAAGGTGATGTTCCGCCAGCTCTACGTGGTGCGCTTCGCGAACACGATGGCCACGCTGCTGGCGGCTGGAGTGACGGTGCTTGAGGCCGCGCGCATCCTGCGCACCGTGACCGGCAACAGCATGTACGACGTCCTGTGGTCCGACCTCGAGCAGCGCGTGGAGCGCGGGCAGGACATCGCTGGCGTCTTCCTGGCGTCGCCTGACGTGCCGCGGCCCGTGTCCGCCATGATCGTGGCGGGCGAGCGCAGCGGGCGGCTGCCGGAGGTGCTGCAGGGCGCCGCGGACTTCGCGGAAGAGGAGCTCGACAGCGCCATCAAGACGGTGACCGGCCTCATCGAGCCGATCATGATCGTGGGGATGGGCGTGGTGGTCGGAGGCGTCGCTGCGGCGATCCTCCTCCCGATCTTCAACCTCAGCAAGACGTTCACGCACTGACCGTTGCGCTAGGCTCGCCCGCGTGAGCGGTCTCTCTGGCGTGCTGGTGATCGACAAGCCTGCGGGCATCTCGAGCGCGAAGGTCGTGGCCATCGTGAAGCGCCGCTGCGGCGGCGCGAAGGTGGGCCATGCGGGAACTCTCGACCCGCTGGCCACTGGCGTGCTGGTGCTGGCCATCGGCAGCGCCACCAAGCAGGCCAGCGCGCTGATGGAGGGCGAGAAGGGCTACGAGACCGAGATCGACCTGTCGGCATTCACGACCACCGACGATGCCGAGGGCCCGCGCACGGAGGTGACCGTCGCGACGCCTCCCACGCGCGCGCAGGTCGAGCGTGCGCTCGATGCCTTCCGCGGCACGTTCATGCAGGCGCCGCCTGCGTTCAGCGCCGTGAAGATCGATGGTCGCCGCGCCTACGACATCGCCCGCGAGGGCATCGCACTGCCCGCCCCCGCCGCGCGCCCCGTCATCACCCATGCCCTGGAGATCCACTCCTACGAATGGCCCCTGCTGCGGCTGGCGATCCGCAGCGCCAAGGGCTTCTACGTAAGGTCGCTCGCGCGCGACCTGGGCCGCGCACTCGGCACCGGCGGCTTCTGCGCATCCATCCGCCGGACCCGCGTCGGGCCCTACACCCTCGCTCACGCCAAGACGATCGATGCGCTGCCGCCGCGACTCGCGGCAACAGACCTACTTACCACGCAGGCAGCGTCTTGATCTGCCGAGCGGGATTCCCAACCACCACGGCGTTGGGCTCGACGTCCTTCACGACGACGGCTCCCATGCCAATCATCGCGCCAACTCTGACGACCATGCTCTGACGAATGATGCTGCCGGCGCCAAGCTCGCTTCCGGCTTCCACTCGCGCACAGCCGCCCACACACGCCTGCGGGTTCATTGAGACGAACCCGTCGATGCTGCAGTCATGGCCCACTTGCGCGGCCCGGTTGACGATGCAGAAGTCCCCAATCCGGACGTTCGTGGTGATCTCGCATCCTCCAAGGAACTGGCAACCGACTCCATGCTGAACACTCGAACCTAGCCGCGCAGTCGGATGGCGTACGGTGGCCCACCGTGGCCCATCACGGAAGCCCATTGCGGCCACGATGGCGCGGCGCACCCGCGTGCTGTTCGCCGCTACGGCAAACATGGCCCGGGCATGCGACTTCCATGAGTTCGCAGGACCAAGTATGGGCCATCCTTCTGGTGTGGATCCCGTGACCCCATCATCGAGGAATCCCAGGAACGCAGAGGCCGGATGATCGCAAAGGTAGGCGTGGGCAAGCTCGCGCCCATGTCCACCCGCACCCACAATGATGAGCGGCTCTGGTGTCATGTCGAGCTACCTCCACTGCGAGTGCGCGCTGAGTCGCGGCTCCCCGCAAACGCCGGCATCGTCGCATGTCCCTCGGCGCTGATGCCCTTGCGCGCGACCACCTGCCACAGCGTCATCCAGAGGATCTTGAGGTCCAGCCACACAGACCTGTTGTCGACGTACCAGACGTCGAGCCTGAACTTCTCCTCCCAGGAGATGGCGTTTCGCCCGTTCACCTGCGCCCATCCGGTGATACCCGGCTTCACTTCATGCCTGCGCGCCTGCTCTGGTGTGTAGAGCGGCAGGTACTGCGGCAGCAGCGGCCGCGGACCCACCAGCCGCATGTCGCCCTTGATCACGTTCCAGAGCGTCGGCAACTCATCAAGGCTTGTGGACCGCAGGAACTTGCCCCAGCGCGTGAGTCGCTGCGCATCGCTCATGAGCGGATCCTCGCCCGGTCTCGGGTCCCGCATCGTCTTGAACTTGTACAGCGTGAATGGCGTGCCGTGCAGCCCTATCCGCGTCTGGCGGAAGATCAGGCTCACGGCGACGCTGGTCCTTCAGGTGCGGGCGCGGCCGCTCCCGCCGCCGCCTTCGACTCGCGGGCGCGGCGCGCGTCCTCGCGGTGCGCATGGATGATGAGCAGCGCCATGCCGGCGAGCAGCATGACATCCGCGATGTTGAAGACCCACGGGAAGACCTCACGGTTGCCGCCGGGCCAGGACAGTCCAAACGGCAGGTTCCACCGCGGCAGCATGTGCAGGAAGTCGCGCACGGCCCCGAACACGAACCGGTCGTAGAGGTTGCCGATGCCGCCGGCCAGGATCAGCCCGAGCCCGATGTGCGCGAGCCGGCTGCTTGCTCGCGTCCACCAGCCGAAGATCACGATGCCCGCGGCGACTGCGATCACCGTGAATGCGATGAACCACCCGCGCGCGTTCTGCCCGATGCCGAACACCGCGCCGTGGTTGACGACCAGGTGGAAGTCGAGCAGGTCCCAGGGCAGCGCGCGCACGCCCGAATGCCACGGCAGCCTGTACGAGGGATCCGCCACGGCCTCGCGCGGCTCGAGCACCACAGGCATGCCGGCGACGGTGGCGAAGGCCCACGACTTTGTCCAGAGGTCAGCGATGAGACCCGCCGCGAACACGGCGAGAAGCGTGCACCATGCGGCGGCGGATCGCCACGCAGGCATCAGCCGCGCGTCCGGTGGCGTTCTGCGATGCGCTCGGCCTCGACCGTGTACTTGGCCCACGGCTTCGCGGCGAGGCGGCCCTTGGGGATGGGCTTCGCCGTCATGAGGCACACGCCATAGGTGCCGGCCTTGATGCGCTCGAGCGCCTCGTCGATCTCGACAACCATGTGACGGTCCGTCTCGGCCATGCCGAGCGCGAAGTCCTGGTCGAAGGTCTCGGTGCCGATGTCGGCCATATGGAGCGGCATCGTGGAGAGGTTGCCGTCGCTGCTCTTGAGCGCCTCGGACTCGATGCCCTCGACGCGGCCGACGAGCTCGGCGCGCGTGCGCACGAGCGTGGCCCGGTACTCCTCGAGCTCCTTCTTCGTGAAGCGTCCCTTGGCGGCCTTCGCGAGCATGTCCGCAGTGGGCGCCTCGGGGATACCCGCTGGAGTCTCAGCCTTCTTCGCGGCCGCTGCGGTGGCGCGTGCCTCCTTCTTCAGCGCAGCCGCCTTCTTGGGCTCGATCGACTTGAGCGACATCACGCGCACGCGGCGGCCGCTGATGATGACGTAGCCGTCGGTCGGTGGCGGTGGCGGCACGACGACCGGCACGATCTTCTGCGGCGGTGGCGGCGGCGCCTTCGCGCCCTTGACGGGCTTGCCGCCCTTGACTGGCTTGGCGCCCTTCGCGGGCTTGCCGCCCTTGCCTGCCTTGCCCTTGGCGGCCTTCGAGGCGGCGGCGGCCTTCGCTGCGAGCTTCGTGGCCTGCGCCGCGGCAGCTGCCTCAGCGGCTGCCTTCGCTGCGGCGTACGCCGCATCACGCTGCTGCTGCGCGGCCTGAGCGGCTGCCGCAGCGACAGAGATCGCGTTTGCGAAATCGATCTTCTTGCGCGAGACCTTGGTGGTGTCGCCAGCGGTCGGCGACACCTTTGGCTTGACCTTGGGCTTGGCGATGACCGGCGGCGGCGCGCCCTTGGACCGCTTCGGCGGCGGCGGCGGCTCCCCGACGATGCTCTTGGGCATCATCACAACCGGCTTGGGTGGAGGAAGCTTGGTGAGCTGCGGCTCGGTGGGAGGGTTGGGCTTGGCCGAAGGCTTCATGGAGGAGACCTTCGTGGCCGCCTTGGTG
>JBIIIL010000151.1:0-6529 GCA_044234825.1 Phycisphaerales bacterium | reverse complement strand
CTACCGCGACTCGGACGGTGATCAGTACGGCGACCCGTCCGACACGTACGACGTGTGCTCGCTGAGCGCGCCGACCGGCTACGTGGCGGTCGCGGGCGACACCTGCCCGAATGACTCGGCGAAGCTCGCGGCCGGCCAGTGCGGCTGCGGCACGGCGGACACCGACAGCGACGGCGACACCATCGCCGACTGCGTCGACCCGACGCCTGCGCTGCGCCTGATCGCCCGCAACAGCGGCCTGTTCGACAGCGGCGACGGCTACGTGGTCGTCGACGTCGAGCTCGGCGCGCGTCTCTCGACGCAGCTGACGGTCGGTGCGCAGCTGGCGCTGCGCTACGACACGACGCAGCTGTCGTTCGTGTCGGTCGACGCGGGCTCGGCGACGGCCGGCAACGGCCTCTTCAGCCAGCCGGTCTTCCTCAACCACACTGCGGCCGCAGGCACGATCCTGTACGGCGTGGGCGTGGCGGACGGCTTCGCCGGCGGCACCTCGCCGACGCGCGTGGCGACGCTGACCTTCCGTGTGGCCAGCGGCGTGACGGCGATCTGCAACCTGTCCGACCTCGTCGAGTTCAAGCCTGTCGGCAGCGCGGTGACGCGGCTGTCCGACAACGTCGGCGACGCCATCAACCCGACAACGTTCGATCTGGGTGCCATCACCGCCTATAGCGCGCTGGTGGGCTTCCAGGACGTGCCGTCGGCGTGGCAGCGCCCGGCTGACGCAGGCCTGCTCGGCTCGTCCTACAGCCAGCCCAGCGTGACCTACATCGCGCCGTGCTCGGTGCCGCTGAACACCATGCCCGTGACCGTCGAGCACGACCTGCCCGGCGGCAGCACGACGTGGGTGAGCGGATGGCCTGCGGGCAACCTCTTCCCGGTCGGCATCACGACCGTGCGGTGGTCGGCCAACGGCCAGAGCGTCACGCGTGCCTTCGAGGTCTTCAACTACCAGGTCATGGACCTGTCGGTGGCCCTCGAGGGTGCGGGCATCACGGCCAACAGCCGCACGCTCTCGATCGCCACGGGCGCCTTCACGGGCACCGCGACGGCCAGCCTCAGCCACGTCGCCACGACGGTTTCCGTCCAGGTGCCGGTGACGACGGGCTACGACTGCGTGAGCGTGAAGAACGACACGCACACGCTGCGTCGCGATGCCTCGGTCAGCGTGTCGGGCACGACGTACGTGGCCAGCTTCACGGTCCTCAACGCCCTGAAGCAGGGTGACAGCAACAACGACAACACCGTCGACATCCTCGACTTCGGCCGCTACGTGGCCGACTTCGGCGCCGCGGCCGCCAATGGCCGCAGCAACTTCAACGGTGACGCCGCGGTGAACAACACCGACTTCAGCTTCATCTCCTTCAACTTCTTCCAGGTCGGCTCCGCAGGGTGCTCCGCAAGCCTCGACGGTGGCCTCGCCTCTGACGGTCCCATGGACCGCGTCAGCGTCGATCGCCTGAGGAAGCTTGGCTGCAGCGAGCTGGCCACCGCCGACCTCAACGGTGACGGATGGGTCGACACCACCGACATGGAGCTCTGGATGCAGGGCGTCCGCCCGAGCCAGGGCGCCGGTGACGCAGGCAGCGGAGGAAACTCCGCAGAGTGAGCTGACACACCACTTCCGGCGGCGGCCGCCACGAACGGCCCCTGCCACACAAACCCCGAACTCCGTGAGGCCCCAATCAGGTCTCGCGGAGTTCGGCTTTTTGGCCAGACCGCACTCCCGCAGCTTGACCCACGCCGCACTGAAACCATGATTCACGCCGGAGCATGAATCATGAGCGCTGAGCGCATCAACCTGCTGGCCCAGAAGACCGTGGTCGCACTCTGCAGCCTGTGCGTGGGCATCCTGCTCGCGCGGGCTCTGGGCCTCTGACGCGCGTCGGCCGCTGACGCGCCCGTCACGCCGGGCGCTTCACGCCAGAGCAGCGCAGGCGTCACTCCCCAGCCGACGAGGGGATCGCTGCCATGCAGCGGTCAATTCGCGCCAACGTGCTCGAGCGCCCAAGGATCGCCAGCGTGTCGAAGATCGGGGGGCTCACCGTGCCGCCGCTGACCGCCACGCGCAAGGGCTGCGCGACCTTGCCCAGCTGGCCCTCGGCGGATGCCTGTGCATACGCGGAGATCGCGCTCTCGAGGGCGCCCGAACCCCAGGGTGCAGCAATGCCCTCGAGCACACCCCGCAGCGCACGCACGTGGTCGAGGCCGCTGGGGCTGCCCTCAAGGAGGTGCTTCCTGACGACCTTCGCATCCGTCCAGCGGATCGCATCATCGTCGAGGGCCAGAAACCGGTTCGAGCGGAAGAGGTCCTCGAGCGTCTTGGAGCGGGGCTGGCTCGCCGCCGCGAGCGCATCGAACTGCTCATCCGTAAGACGTGCCATGAACGCCGGGTGGTAGGCCATGCCGTGCGCGCGCGAGAGCGCCACGTACCGCTCGAGAGGCATCCCCGTGATGGCATCGCAGTTGAACGAGAGCAGCTTCACGCGGTCGAACTTCGCGGGCGTCTTGACGACGCGCTTGAGGTCGAAGCGCTCCGCAAGGAATGCGTTGTCGAACTTCTCGATGTTCTGGCCCGGGCTCCAGCCGTTGAGGGCCAGGAAGTTGCAGAGCACCTCGGGCAGGTAGCCCGAGCGCCGGAAGTCGTCGACGTTGATCTCGGGAAGCGTCACCTCAAGGGCCGAGGCAAGGGCGGTGGCCTCCTCAAGATCCAGCTGCACGGCCGTGTCGGCGAGCCAGGTCGCCCAGCGGTCGGGCGGCACGCAGTCGCCCGGAGGCGCCGCGACCCCCCGCTCCTTGACGGCCTTGCGAAGGACCTTGTCCTTGTCGCGCTTGCTCATCTTGCTGCCGTCGGGATTCACGATGAGCGGCATGTGCCCGTATGTCGGGCGCGGGTAGCCGAGCGCATCCTGCAGCACCATGTGCTTGGCGGTGTTGTTGAAGTGCTCCTGGGCGCGCAGCACGTGCGTCACGCCCATCAGGGCATCGTCGACCACCACCGCGAAGTGGTAGGTCGGGAAGCCGTCCGCCTTGCGGATGACGAAGTCGTCGACCTCGCCGGCCGGAAGAGTGGCTTCGCCGAGGATCTCGTCGCGGATGGTGATCGGGCCATCGGGGGTGCGGAACCGGATCACCGCGGGGGTTCCTGCGGCGAGCAGCGCATCCACCTCAGCCCTCGAGCGACCAATCGCACGGGTGCGGTCGTATCGGTAGGCGACCCCGCGCGCCTTCGCTTCGGCGCGCATCGCCTCGAGCTCGGCGGGCGTGTCGAAGGCGTAGTAGGCGTGCCCGGAGTCGATCAGGCGGGCGAACTCGCGGTTGTAGATGTCCAGGCGCTGGCTCTGGAAGTACGGGCCGCTGGGTCCGCCGCCGCACGATCCGAACTCCGGACCCTCGTCCCAGTCGATGCCCAGCCACGCCAGGTCCTTGAGGAATCCCACGCTTGCCGCATCGGAGCTGCGCTTCTGGTCGGTGTCCTCGATGCGCAGGATGAAGCGGCCTCCGCGACCATGCGCAAACGCCCAGCAGAAGAGCGCCGTGCGTGCCCCGCCCACGTGCAGGTGCCCCGAGGGGCTCGGCGCGAACCGAGTGACCACGGGACCTGTGCGGGACTCTGCGGCGTTCTGCGTCATGGGGCTTTCATCGGGCATTGTGACCCGCGCGCGACAGTCGCGCGCGGGCGGGTAGGGTATCGACATGGATAGGCGGGTTGGACTCCTGTCGGATAGCCACGGGCGTTCGGAACGCACGGCTCGGGCGGTCGATGCGCTACTGACGGCGGGTGCCACCACGTTCATCCACGCGGGCGACTTTGAAACCGAGGAGGTCCTCGACTGCCTCGCAGGCCACGATGCGCACGTGGTGTGGGGCAACTGCGACTGGGACCGCGCCGGGCTTGAGCGCTACGCGCGCAATCTTGGCATTTCGGTGCACGGCGACGTGGGCGAGATCGAGGCGGACGGGACGCGCATCGCGTTCACGCACGGCCACCTTCCGGCGGCCATGCGATCGGCCATGGCCTCAGGCGCGCGCTTTCTCGTGCACGGGCACACGCACGAGCGCCGTGACGAAGTCGTGGACGGCGTGCGCATCCTGAACCCTGGCGCCCTTCACCGCGCCAACCCCTTCAGCGTCGCGCTGCTGACGCCGCGCACCGGAGAGGTCGCGTCGATTGAGGTTCGCTGACCGATCGGCCGCCAGCTGCAGCCCCCGCTTCTAGACTCCCGGGGCATGGCCATGCCGGACGCGCAGATCCCGATCTGGATCCTGATCGCCAACGCGGCGAGCGCCTGGTTCCTGACCGGCCTCATCTGGGTCATCCAGGTCGTGCACTACCCCCTGTTCGCCGCGGTCGGTCGCGATGGGTTTGCGGCCTACGAGGCCAGCCACACCCGACTCATCACCATGGTCGTCGGACCCGTGATGCTTGTGGAGATGGCGACGAGCGTGCTGCTGCTTGCCGTGCGACCTGCGGCGGTGCCCATGTGGGCTGCTGCGGCGGGCATGGCCCTTGTCGTTGCCGTGTGGCTGTCGACAATCGCGCTGCAGGTTCCCGCGCATGGCCGTCTTGCGCAGGGATTCGTGCCCGACGCGCATGCCATGCTGGTCCACACGAACTGGATCCGCACGATTGCGTGGACGCTGCATGGGGCGCTCTGCGCCTGGATGCTCCACAGCGCGCTTGTGTCGCGGTAAGGTGCGGGCGTGTCACGGTTCTCGATCGATCCCCTGAAGCCGCTGCGCCCGCTGCTGGGGCAGCCGAGGAGGAAGCCTGCACGCGCTGGCCCTCGCGTGGGACTTCCGCCGGGGTCGATCGTCGTGGATCCGGGGCAGCCCACCGCGGTGGCCACGGCCTTCGGGTACGGGCCAGACGGCTTCGAGGAGCGCGCGATCACCGATGTGGGCCAGCTGGACGAGCTGCGCGCCCGCTGGCCGCTGCTGTGGCTCAATGTCGATGGGCTCGGCGACGGGTCGCTGATCAGGGCGGTAGGCGACAAGTTCGGCCTGCACCCGCTGGCGCTCGAGGACGTCACCGATCCCAACCAGCGCGCGAAGGTGGAACCCTACGGCGACACCACCTTCATCGTCATCCCGATGCCCAGAGCCACCGCGGAGAGCTTCGAGACGGAGCAGCTCTCGATCTTCATGGGCAAGGACTTCGTGGTCACCTTCCAGGAGCGCGTCGGCGGCGACTGCCTCGACCCGTGCCGCGACCGCATCCGCTTCAAGCGTGGCCGGGTGCGGACCTCGGGATCCGCGTACCTCGCGTACGCGCTGCTCGACAACGTCATCGACTCGTACTTCCCCGCGCTCGGCACTCTTGGCGAGCGCCTCGACAGCCTCGAGGAGCGCATCATCTTCCACACGCGCGCGGACGCGATCTTCGAGATCCGCGCCGTCAAGCGCGACCTCATGAAGATGCGCCGCGCGGTCTGGCCGGTTCGCGATGCAGTGACCACGCTGATGATGCTCGAGAGCGTCTTCGACGCCGAGCACCGCCTCTACCTGCGCGATGCGTTCGACCACGTGATCCGCGTGATGGACCTGCTCGACACCGACCGGTCCGTGGCCAGCGACCTCATGGAGATGTACATGGCGGTCTCGAACAACCGCCTCGGCGAGGTGACCAAGGTCCTCACGATCATCGCCACGATCTTCATCCCCCTGTCGTTCATCGCCAGCATCTACGGCATGAACTTCGACCCGGACGACAGCCCGTGGAACATGCCCGAGCTGCACTGGACCTACGGCTACCCCTTCGCGCTCGGCCTCATGGCGCTCGTGGCAGGGTCGTTCCTGCTGTTCTTCTGGCGCCGGGGCTGGCTGGGCGGAAGCTTCCTCGGCAACGACCGCCGGGACCCCCGGGACGGTTGACCGGAAACCCTTGCGTTTGGGCAACGCTTCGGGGAGCATTCCCGAAATGACCTCGACCGGCACCACCCCGATGCACACCACTGACACCACCGTCCGGGCCTCCGACTACTTCGGCGCACTCACCTTCAGCGGTGACGTGATGCTCAAGCACCTTGCCCCCGACGTGTGCGAGACGCTGCGGCGCACCATGACGCACGGACTGCCGCTCGATCCTGCGGCCGCCAACGCTGTGGCCACCGCGATGAAGGACTGGGCGATCGAGCACGGGGTCACCCACTACTCGCACTGGTTCCAGCCGCTCACGGGACTGACGGCGGAGAAGCACGATGCGTTCCTTTCGCCGACCGGCGACAACGGCGCGCTCGAGAAGTTCAGCGGCGATGCGCTCATCCGCGGCGAGCCTGACGCATCGAGCTTCCCCTCAGGCGGCATTCGCGACACGTACGAGGCGCGCGGCTACACGGCGTGGGACGCGACGAGCCCCGTGTTCATCATGCGCGGAGGCAACGGCCAGGGCACGCTGTGCATCCCGACGGTGTTCGTGTCGTGGACGGGCGAGGCGCTCGACAAGAAGACGCCCCTGCTGCGGGCGATCCATGCGGTGACCACGCAGGCCATGCGCGTGCTGCGCATCTTCGGCACCGACGCGGGAGTCTCG
>JBIIIL010000127.1:0-7443 GCA_044234825.1 Phycisphaerales bacterium | reverse complement strand
GTAGCGGCGCGCCCCAGCCGGGAGCATGGCCAGGCGCTGACGCATCCAGGCCAGGCCGAGCGGTCCGATCTCGAGCGTGCCTGCGAGGCGGAGCTGGCCGCCCGTGGGTGTGGACATGGGTGTCACGGCGACGAACGTCTCGTGGAGCACGCAGCCCGTGCGCGGCAGCACCGGCACGCCCTCGAGCTGCACGTGATATCCGCGCGCGCCCTGCATCGGGATGTCAAGGCCTGCCGTCGCGGCGAGCGCGCTGCTCCATACGCCAGCCGCGAGCACGACGACGTCGGCGGGCACCAGCTCCGATGGCGCATCGGGATGCGGGCGTGAGAGCCGCACGCCGCGAGCCCGGCCCTGCGCATCGCGCTCGATGCGCGTCACGGTGGCATCGGTGCGCAGGACGCCGCCGCGCCGTCGCACGGCGTCTGCGATGCCGCGCGTGAGGAGGCCGGGATGGCAGTTTGCGCTGTCGAGGTAGTGGATCGCGCCCGCCACGCCGTCGGCGAATGCGGGGTCGCGCCGACGCAGCTCGGCGCCGTCGATTCGCTCGGTGCGGTACCCATGCGGCGCAAGCATGGCGGCCTCGGCCTCCGCTGATGCCATGTTGGCGGGATCCATCACCACGTCGAGCCATCCGGTGCGCTGGTAGCCGCACCGGATTCCCTCGGCATCCATGATCTGCTCGAGGCGCTCAAGCGTGCGGAATCCGAGTGCGCACAGCACCGTCATGCAGCGCTCGAGGTGCGCCTCAGTGCAGTGCAGGTGAAAGTCCAGCAGCCAGCGGATCAGCTCGGGAGACGGCCGGCGGCGTATGTAGAGCGGGCTCGTGGACGAGAGCATCCACTTCAGGCCGCGGATGCTCGCGCCCGGGCGCGTCAGTGGGGCATGTCCGATCGACAGGAGGCCCGCGTTGCCGCAGCTCGCGCTGTCGAAGATCGGCTCCCGGTCGAGCACGGTCACTCGGTGCCCCCGCAGCAGTAGCTCGTATGCAGAGCACAGTCCCACGATGCCTGCGCCAACGATGACGATCCGTCGTCCTTCCATGACGGCCGTATCCTAGGCCCCATGCCCTTTGGGATCGGCATCGTCGGCTGCGGCGGAATCGGTGCGGTGCACGCCGAGGCGGCGCGGCGAAACGGCCTGGCGGTGGCAGGGGCGTGGGACATCGTGCCTGATCGCGCCAAGGCGCTGGTGGGCGTCCATGGCGGGCAGGCCGCGGCAAGCCTTGAAGCCCTGCTCAGGCGCCCGGATGTGCAGGCGGTCGCCGTTTCGGTGCCCAACGACATGCACCGGGAATGCGCGGTGGCCGCGCTTGATGCAGGCAAGCATGTGCTGCTCGAGAAGCCCATGGCGATGAGCGCCGCCGAGTGCGACCGCATCAACGAGGCTGCCGCGCGCGCGGCGCGGGTGCTCCAGATCGGGTTCGTCTGCCGCGGATCGCCGGCGAGCGCGACCGTCAGGCACTTCATCGATGCCGGTCGCTTCGGCCGCATCCACCACATCAAGGCGAGCCTGTACCGGCGCCGCGGGATACCCGGGCTCGGCGGCTGGTTCACGACCAAGGCAAGATCTGGAGGCGGACCGCTGATCGACCTGGGCGTGCATGTGCTCGACCTGTCGCTGCACCTCGCGGGCTATCCGCGCCCGCTTCGCGCCAGCGGCGCGACGTGGAGCCTGTTCGGGCACCCGATCGGCACCTACCGCTACACGTCGATGTGGGCAGGTCCGCCAAACCCCAGCGGCACGTTCGACGTGGAGGATGCCGCGCACGCGCTGGTGCGCTGCGAGGGCGGCCTGACCATCGAGCTCAACGTCACCTGGGCCGCGAACATGCCTGGGAATTCGCTGCGCGACGGCATCGCCGTCTGGGGCGACCGCGCGGGCGCATGGTTTGACGTGATGGGCTCGGACGTGACCATCGCCACTGAGGAGGAGGGGCGCCTTGTGGACGTCAAGCCCCTCTTCAACGCGGACAAGCCGATGGACCAGGCGTGGGATGCGCAGTACGCGCAGTTCATCGCCGCAGTGCGCGATGGGGTGCCGCCGCATGCATCAGGCGCGCAGGGGCGCATCCTGCAGGCCACCATCGATGCGATCTACGCGAGTGCCGACGCGGGCCGCGAGGTGGATGTTCAGCACTCGGCGTGATGGGCCGCCGCCTCTCTGTCTGCTCCTGGTCGTGCCAGTCCGGCCGTGAGTCAGGTGCCGCCGCGGAACGTGCCTGACTCGTAGGCCTTGAGCGTCGCTTCGAGGCTTTCCTTCATCTGGGTGTCGGTAGCTGCTGCGACTGCGCGCCTCTGCGTCGAGATCGCCGACGTCCGGTCGCCGGTCTCCCACTGCGCACGCGCAAGCGTGTCCAGGATCGCGCTGTCATCGGAGCCGGACGCCGCCACAGCGGCGTTGGCGGCCTCCAGCGCGAAGCCAAAGTCGCGCACCTTCACGGACGCGTCGTCGAGCGTATGCCACGCGATCTCGTTGAGGACCTGCGCAGAGGGCTTGGATGCCAGGATCTCGCGTCCGAGGGCGTATCCCGCCTCCGGCTTCGCGGCGGGCCCGATCAGGATCCTGAACTTCTGCGCGCGCATGGCGACGGCGCGCTCGCCGCCGATGGCGATCAGCCCATCAAGGGCCTCGAGCGCAGGTCCCCATTCGCCGCTGTTGCGCGCCTCCATCATCTTCTGCATCAGTCCGCCCTGCGCACGCGAGAATGCGATGTCCTGCATGAATGCCGCCTTGGCGGCCGCCACATCCCAGGCCCCCGACACGACCGCCTCGAGCGGGGCATCCATCGACATGGGATGGCCAATCCACTGCACGACGCCGTCCTTGACGATGAACGAGCACGGGATGCCCCGCTGCAGCGCGGGCTTGGTGTACTGCGCCTTGACGGACTCGTCGGGGTCAGTGCCGATCGTGTACCTGGTCTTCTCGTCCCACTCGGGCTTGGCGAGGAACTCGCGCACGACGGACTCGTCCTCGTCGCTGATGCTCAGGACCGTGACGCCGCGACCGGCGTACTGCTCCTGCACCTTGGAGATGTGCGGCATGCTCGATCGGCACGGTCCGCACCAGGTCGCCCAGAACTCGACGACGTACGTCTTGCCGGGCTCGAAGGCCTGTGGCGCGGATCCCTTGATCCAGTGCGAGACCTCCGGGAAGGGCACGGTGACGCCTGGGAACACCGTCGGGTCCGCTTCAGCGGGCTTCGCTCCAGCAGGCCTTGTCGCGCCCTGCGCAGGCTGGATGGGCGTCGCCGGGACGATCTTCGCCCGTGGGGGCACTGTCGGGGCCGCGGACTGGAGGGAGAGCGTGAACGCAAGCGCGAGATGCAGCATGCGCGGGATCGTAGCGGAGCCGATATAACCCTCCGCAATGGCAGCGCAGACGATTGACGGCAAGGCCCTCGCAGCCCGGGTGCGCGCCGACGTGGCGTCTCGCATTGCAGCGAGCGGAAGGCGCGCGCGGCTGGACGCGCTGCTCGTCGGCGACGACCGAGCAGCCGCGCTGTACGCGGAGAGCCAGGCGCGGACATGCGGCGAGGTGGGCATCGGATATCACCTGCACCGCCTGCCTCAGGGCGCGACCTACGACGATGTGGCAGGGCGCGTGCTGCTCCTGTCAGCCGATGATGCGGTGCGCGCGATCATGGTGCACATGCCGTTGCCTCAGGGCATTGACATGGAGCGCATCCAGTCCCTCATCGCGCCCGAGAAGGACATCGAGGGCGTCAACCCCGCCAACATCGGCAATGTCGTCTACGGGCGGCGCAGCCTCGTGCCCTGCACGGCGCTTGCGGTGCTCGAGATGATCGAGTCGACGGGGGTCTCGCTGAAGGGTGCGAGGTGCGTGGTGGTCGGCGCAAGCAACATCGTCGGCAAGCCCATCGCGGTCCTGCTGATGCGCGAGGAGGCCACCGTGATCAGCGCCAACAAGTTCACGGCAGGCCTGCCGGAGCTCGCGAGGTCCGCGGATGTCCTCGTCGCCGCAGCAGGCGTGCCTGGGCTCGTGACGCGCGACTGGGTCAAGCCTGGCGCGGTGGTGGTCGATGTGGGGATCAACCGAGTGGCCGGTGCCGACGGCGCGGTGCGCACGGTCGGCGACGTCGACCCCGCCGCGCGCGATGTGGCGGGATGGCTCTCGCCGGTGCCGGGCGGTGTCGGGCCCATGACCGTCGCGATGCTCCTGCGCAACGTGTGCGAAGCGGCGCTGCGCGACTGAGGCGCCGGCCTGATGCGACTCGCGGAGTCGCCGCGCATGGCGGCACGCCGCTCAGATGCCCGGCACTGCAGTGCCCGGGAAGAGCCGGTCGAGCGCCTCGAGGTAGCGCGCCCGAGTGCCCTCCACGACGCGTGAGGGAAGCAGGGGACCCGGAGGCTCCTTCCGCCACTGGCCCTTGGCCACGAGGTCGAGCAGGTGATTGCGCAGGAACTGCTTGTCGAAGCTCGGCTGGTCTCGGCCTGGTGCGTAGCCCTCGGCAGGCCAGTACCTGCTCGAGTCCGGCGTGAGCACCTCATCGATGAGCATCAGCGCGTCCGCGGGCGCGCAGTCGAGGCGCCGGTCGTGCCCGAACTCGAACTTCGTGTCTGCGAGCAGCAGCCCGCATGAGGCTGCATGCGCTGATGCGGCCCGGTAGATGCGCAGCGTGAGGTCACGCAGCTGCTCCATCAGCGGACCGCCCACCAGCTCGCACGCGCGGTCAAAGCTGATGTTCTCGTCGTGCCCGCGCTCTGCCTTCGTCGCCGGGGTGAAGATCGGCTCCGGGAGCTGCTCGCACTGGTGCAGGCCGGCCGGCAGTCGGACTCCGCACACCGTTCCGCGGTCGCGGTACTCGGCCCAGCCGCTGCCCGCGAGGTACCCGCGCGCCACGCACTCGATCGGGATGACGCGCGCCGCGCGGCAGACCATGATGCGGCCCTCGAGGTGCTGGCGCACGGCAGCCGGAATGTCCAGCTCGGGCAGCTCGAGCGACAGCACGTGATCCCGCACGATGCGGTGGTCCCTGAGCATCGAGAACCACGCCGCGCTCATGGCGGTGAGGATGCGTCCCTTGCCGGGGATCCCTGTGGGCATGACCACGTCAAAGGCGCTGATCCGGTCGGTCGCGACGACCAGCACGCGGGGGCCGCCGGAGTCCGTAGGCAGCTCGTAGATGTCGCGCACCTTGCCCTCGCGGCGACCGGCCAGCGGGAGCCGCGTGGAGAAGACCGTGCGCTCGCGGAGGCTCGCCACGGCGCTTGGCGGACGCGTGGCTGCGCTCGCGCGTGAGTGGTGTCGGGACATCGCGCGGGAGTGTACGAGTGGCGGAATGGCTCGCCTCGCGGGAGATGCGTCAGTGCTCCGATACACTCGCCAATCCCACTTCGGTGCACGATGATTCGATTCACGGTGAGCCAGGACCCGGCAGCGACGCGCATCGATCCGGCGCGCTCGTGCCTGCTCGGCGTCGATGACCACCCCGTGGGCGGTTCGGTCCGTGCGGCAGGCGGCGAGCTGGTCGTCGAGACAGGCCATGCGGGGTCGGTGGCGCTCTGCGTGCCCTGGGATGCGGGACCGATGGGGCGTCTCATGCTGCAGACGTGCCTCCTCGAGCAGCGGAAGGCGCCTTACCGGCTCGCGCTCGAGCTCGCGCGCCAGCGCATCAAGTTCGTGATCGCCAAGGCCGAGGAGTGGCAGGTCTGGGACCACCCGGGGGCTGCCGAGGCGCTCCAGCAGCTCGACCGCGCCAGGAGGCAGTTCACCGAGGCGATCACGTCGATGGATGCCGCGGAGTCCGACGCCGCGGCGCACCGGTCGATCGCGACGGCGATCGATGCGGGCGAGCGGCTCGCCGTGGCCCATGGGCAGATCCTGATCCACCGCCGCTTCGGCACCAAGCAGGCGTCAAGCGCGGTGCTTGGCATGCGGGTCATGGCGAGTGACGCCCCGCAACGGTGCGCGCCGCTGCTTGGCCAGGATGTCGATGTGGTCTTTGTGCCGCTGGACTGGCCCACGATCGAGTCGACCCGGGGCAGCTATGACTTCTCCAATGCCATCGCGTGGCTTGACTGGGCCGTATCCGCCGGGAAGCGGACGGTGCTCGGTCCCGTCGTCGATCTCGGTCCAGGCCGCCTTCCCGACTGGCTCGAGGGTCGCCGCGGCGATCACGGGGCGCTGCGCGAGGCGGTGTGGGGACTCGCCGAGGCGGCGGCACGCCAGCTCAGCACGCATGTGGGCCTGTGGAGCCTCGCGCGCGGGCTCCATTCGGCGGGCTCGCACGGGCTGACGATCAGCCAGTCCAACGATCTGGTGCGGCGTGCGGCGGTCGCCGTGCGGAGCGTGAGGCGGAATGCGCCGACCCTGCTTGAGCTGACGGAGCCGTTCGCCGACGGCCCGACCGAGCCCGATGACCCGATCGGCCCGTGGCGCTGGCTCACATCGCTCATCAGCGAGGGCATTCACATCGACGTGCTTCACGTTCACCTGGAGATCGGTGATGCGCAGGGTGGGCGCTCCGTGCGCGACCTGCTGCAGCTCTCGGCACTGCTTGACCGGCTCCTCCCGCTGCAGAAGAAGGTGTTCGCCGAGATCGGCGCGCCGAGCTCGCCCAGCCGCGACGACGCGGGCACATGGCGGACACCATGGAGCCCGGATGTCCAGGCCTCATGGGCCACGCGCGCGCTCACGATCGCGATGTCCAAGCCGCACGTGGACCTTGTGGCGTGGCACAGCCTTCGCGATGTGCCCGGCACATCCGCGTATGGCGCAGCCGGCGAGGACTACGCGCCCAAGCCGGTCCTTGCGCGACTGTCGACATTCAGGCGCAGGCTGCGTCAGCCGCTGGGGCCCTGGAAGCCCGTCGTGGCCGGCGCGGCGCCGGCACAGCCGGCCGTGAGCAGGCAGGCGAGGCCATGATGCGCGCGCGTGAGCCGCGACCTGCCGCGCGCCTGGGAGCCTCGATGGCTGTGGCGATCGCGGTACTGACGTGCGCTGTCCGCTCGGCGTGGACGCCCCAGGTCCGCGACCCGGATGAGGGCGTGCGCGCGGTCGCCTCGATGCGTCGCGTGGACGTGAACGCCGCCGGCGTCGACGAGATCGCGCTCCTGCCCGGCATCGGTCGGGCCATTGCCGGCAGGATTGTCAGGGACCGCACTGAACGGGGACCGTTCGCGTCGGTGGACGAGCTGCGCAGGGTCAAGGGCATTGGTGCCTCAACTGTGGAGCGGGTCCGTCCGTTCGCGACGGCGGGCCAGGCCACTTGACGCGCGATCGCACGCTCCCGTCCGAGCACGCGCTGCCGCTGGAGGAGATTGCCTCCGATCCGGCGCTCGCGTCCATTGCGGAGTCCCGCGATCGCGTGTCAGGCGTCACTGGAGTCCAGGGATCCGGCGCGAGCGTGGTGGCGGCGGCGCTCGCCGCGCGCGCGGATGCGCCGCGCATGATGCTGCTCGTCACGGCGCACCTCGATGA
>JBIIIL010000082.1:0-9734 GCA_044234825.1 Phycisphaerales bacterium | reverse complement strand
TCATGAGCGCCTCGCCGATGGGGCTGGTGCTCGTCACTTCGCGGTAGTCGAAGTCGCCGTCCTCGGAGAGGCTCGACACCAGCTTGTAGACCTCCTCGGTGCCGCTGCCCTCGTCGCGGATCCTGACCATCGCGCCCAGGAAGACCATGTCCGTCGGCATCTCCGACTCGTCGACGACCTTGATGCGGCCAAGCCGCTCCTCAAGGTCCTTGATCTTGCGGTCGTTGTGCGCCTTGTCCTCGCGCGCCGCGTGATAGTCCGCATTCTCCTTGAGGTCACCCTGCGCCCTCGCCTCCGCGATGCGGTCGACAAGCGCGCGGTCAAGCGCCCGCGCCTCGGCGAGCTGCCTTTCCATCCGTTCCTTGTCCGCAGCGGTGACGAATTCCATGGGCGACCTTCAGCTGCCCTTCACGGTATCTGCACCAGACGCATGGCGCAACCGAGCGTTGGAGATCCTCGGGCCTCCGGACACGCCACCGAGCATGGCACCTGCGCACGCGAGCAGCGCACCGCCAGCGCATGCGATCCACGCGTCCTGCCACGCGGACGCTTCGGGCAGCGAGCTCGTGGCCCTCATCGCATCACCCATCGAGGGAAACCCTCCGCCGATCCATCGCGGCAAGGTGCTTGCGATGTCAGCGAATCCCGCCGCAGCCAGCACCGACGCGGGACCCGCAGCCACGAGCAGGCACGCGCACATGGCGACGCCGCGCACGGCCCCGGATCTCCGGGGCAAGGCGATGCACACGATCCCGCAGCAGGCCAGCATGTGCGACGCCAGCACGAGGTCGAGCAGCGCGGTGCGCTGGGGTGCCCACGTCGTCGCAAGCCGGAGCGGCCAGATCACGGTCTGCAGCAGCACGATCAGGGTGGCCGCATCAAGCAGCGTCGATCGCACAGGTGCCTGCGGCGCGGGCTGGCACAGCCTCAGCATCGGCCATGCGACGAGCGCACCAAGCGCGCAGCACACGATCATCGCGCGCACGCCCGGGGTCAGCGCACCTGCGGAAACCTGCACCGGCATCCTCAGCCCGAACGACACCAGCCAGCTTCCGGCGATCCAGGCCGCGGACAGGAGCACGAGCCCGCGCGGGGGCTCAACGGCTCCCGACATAGTCCACCGACAGGTCGAGCTGGCTCGTGCAGCCCGCATCGACGCGGCCGCATGACTCATGCAAGTACGCGAGGTACTTCAGCTTCTGCGCCGCGGGAACCTCCGCAGCGGCCTCCTCGCCTGGCGCGCGGCCCCACACGATCCGGCATCCGGTGTCGGTCAGCAGGTCCATCACGTGCCGGTCCTTGAACGCCGTGACGTCGATGCCGATGACCTGGCCCCGCCAACGCTGCGACTCGACGAGACGCGCGAGACCCATCCCCGCGGCCACATCAGCGCCGGTCCATGGCTGCCCCGGGCGCGCCGGGCGGGGGACGCTCGCGCCGACGATGCGCGGAAACGCGGGCGCCGTGCCGGCGAGGTAGGAGCGGGGGAGGAGACGCCCGTCGACATCGATCAGGTGCTCGCCGGCGGCGTCGACCACCAGCGCAAAGGGCACCGCGAACTCGCCGTCGATGACGATGTCGCCGGATCCTGTCCTGCGCACCTGCGACACGTCCGTGAACCAGCCCGTCGCGAGCAGCGCTGCGCGCGCCTGGGCGCATCCCACCTGGTCGTAGGCGCCACGTCCGGCCTCGCGAAGGACCATCTCCTGCAGCGGCGCGATGTCCGCCGCCGTCATCCACCGGGGAGTGTCGGAGAAGATGACCTCGATGCGGCCATCCCGAATCGCTGCAGCTGCGCTGTGGCGAAGCTTGGGCATCCACCACCCGAATGCCCACACGACCACGGCAGCCGCTGCGGCCCATCCCGCGCACAGCCCGATGATGCGCACATTCCGCGGGGCATCCGCCATCTGGGGCCACTTCATGTCGAGGACTCCTCGGCCGCGGCGCTGGCCTCCTCGACGTGAGGCTCCGCCTCCGCAGCGTGCGACGTGGCGGTGCCGCTCGCGGCAGATGCACGCTGGCGCATGCGGTTCCGGCGCCCGAGCGCCCGGAGCGCCAGTCGGGCGCAGAGTTCGGGGAACGGGATGCCGGCATGCTGCGCGGCCTTGGGCACCAGCGAGTGGTCGGTCATGCCAGGCATCGCATTGATCTCGAGGAACCACGCACCGTCCTCGTTCAGCATGAAGTCGACACGTGCGATGTCGCGGCAGCCGATCCGCTCGTACGCGACCCTCGCGGCATGGTTCATGTCCTCGGCCGCGCCCGGAGGAAGCTCGGGGTCCACGATGTACTGAGTGTCGCTGCGCTCGTACTTCGCCTCGTAGTCGTAGAAGCGCACCGCCGGCACGATCTCGATGATGGGCAGCGTCTCGCGCTCGAGGATGCCCACGGTGATCTCGCGTCCGGAGATGAGCGACTCGGCCATCAGTCGCGGATGCCGGCCCTCAAGGTCGGCCCGTGCCTTGTCGACCTCGTCCTGAGTCGAGCAGTGGCGCACGCCAACGCTGGACCCGTCCTCGATCGGCTTGATGACGAATGGCAGCGGCAGGTCAATGGGCTGCCCGATGCGCACCTCGCGTGCGGGCGGCGTGCGGATCCCCGCGGCGCGCACGAAGAGCTTGGACGCCATCTTGTCCATCGAGATGCGCGAGGCCCGCGGCCTGCTCCCTACGTACGGCCGTCCGTCCGCCTCAAGCACGTCCTGCAGCGGACCGCCCTCGCCCCATGGCCCATGGAGCACGGGGAAGAGCACGTCGGCCGGCATGGCCGCCAGCTCCTCCGCCGTCATGCGATCGATGACGCACTCGGTGACGCTGAAGCGGCCCGACTCGCGCAGCGCGGCGGCTACGCGGGATCCGGACCGGATGCTGATCTCCCGCTCCGCATCAGGGCCTCCCATCAGGACCAGCACGCGGGGCAGGGGCTCGGACGATTCGCTCATGTCATCTCCTCGTGACGGGACCATACCACCACCTCACGCTCGAGCCGAACGCCCGATCGCTCGTGCACCCTCGTGCGGACCCGATCCACAAGCCGAAGCACATCGGTCGCGCTCGCCTGCGGATGCACGCCGATGAAGTTGCCGTGGCGCGTGCTGACGAAGGCTCCTCCCTCCGTCGCGCCCTTGAGGCCAGCCTCGTCGATCAGCTTGCCCGCGCTGACGCGCTGCGCGGTGGCCGGATCCGTCGGGTTGCGGAACATGCACCCGGCCGAGTGGTCGGC
Organism: Phycisphaerales bacterium; assembly: GCA_044234825.1. Lineage (GTDB taxonomy): Bacteria > Planctomycetota > Phycisphaerae > Phycisphaerales > SM1A02 > ZLKRG44. The sequence goes on along the minus strand of JBIIIL010000082.1, from coordinate 6,509 downwards.
CATCGGCTGGGTGCGCTTCTTGTACGCGAACACCTCGTGCAGCTGCTCGCGGATCCGCGCCGGATCGCCCGGCTGCAGCGCCAGCGCCGCCCAGATGACGATCGAGTCGGGCGGAATGAGGGACCTCCGGTAGCCGAAACCGAGCTCCGATGCAGGATGCACCGACAGGTCGCCATGCCTCGACATGGCGCACACGGAGTGGACGGCCTGCGCGATGTCGCCGAACGCGCCGCCGGCATTCATGCGCACGGCGCCTCCTACCGATGCAGGAATGCCGCCCAGATGCCAGAGCCCGTCGAGCCCGCGCTGCGCGCTGTCGCGCACGAGCCGCATCAGGTCGGCGCCTGCGTGCGCGCGCACCGCCTCGACCGGGCCGCGGGCGTTGAAGTCGACGCCTGCAAAGCACGGGGCGTCAAGCTTCACGACCACGCCATCCACGCCCTCGTCCGCGACAAGCAGGTTTGCGCCGGATCCGAGCGTGCGCAGCGGCACGACGGACTGCGCGCACCGCCGGGCAAGCGTGGCGAGCGCCTCGACCGTCTGCGGACGCACAAGGAAGTCCGCACGCCCGCCCACGCCAAACCAGGTCATGGCGCCGATGTGCGCATCGGCCTCGACAGTCACGTCGAGATCCGCGAACAGCGTGTGCCGGCTCCCGCTCATGATGCTCATGGAATCGTAGTTCTCCCCATGTTCATGCCCGAACTCAGCCGGGGTCTCGCGCGGCGGCGCTCGGCGGGACCCCGCCGGCGGCAGCGGTCCCGCGCGCAATCGTCCGGCCCCGCGCCACGAGCTCGTGCGCGATCTCCCAGACCGGTCCGGCGCCCATCACGAGCACGAGGTCGCCGTCCTGGCACATGTCCTCGAGCCGCTCGACGATCGCGTCAAATGAGGCGATGTGCACCGCGTCGATCCCGCGGCGGCGCAGCCGCTCCACGAGGTCCTGCGACGAGACCTTGGCGCGCTCGGCCTCGCTGTCGCGCACGAAGTAGATGTCGGGCACGATGACGGCGTCAGCGCCGGTGAAGCTCTGCGCGAACTGCTCGAGCAGGAATCGGGTCCGGCTGTGCTGGTGCGGCTGGAACACGCACACAAGGCGGCGTGGCTGCTCGGCGCTGCGGAGCGCCGCGATGGTCTTCTCGCACTCGGTGGGATGGTGGCCGTAGTCGTCGATGACGCGCACGTGCGCGCCGCTCGGCAGGGTGCGCTCGCCGATGAGCTGCATGCGGCGGTCGACCCCCGCGAACGATGCGAGCGCGCCCTCGATGGCGCCCCGGGTCGCCCCAAGCCAGGCCGCGAGGATGCCCGCAGCCGCCGAGTTGAGCGCATTGTGCTCGCCCGGCAGCGCGCACCGCCACACGAGGATCTCCTCGCCGTCGTGCACCACGCTCGTGATGCGCGTGACCGGGTCGTGCTGCACGCGGTAGTCCGCGCTCGGCGCCCATCCGAAGGTGGACACCGCGCAGCGCAGGCCGCTCGCGACGGCGCGGCGGTGCGCGCCGTCGTGCGCGATCAGGAGGCGCCCCCCGGAGGCCGCATCGGGCAGCAGGCCTGCGAAGTGCCGGAATGCGCCGATGATCTCGTCGAGCGAGGCGTACACGTCAAGGTGGTCCTCCTCGATGTTGTTGATCAGCGCCAGTGTGGGCCGGTGATGGTGGAACGACCGGTTGAACTCGCACGCCTCGGCAATCAGGATGCCTGGGGCGTCGGCGAGCGATCCGCGAGGAATGCGGGTCCCGCCATTGCGCGAGCCTCCGCCGATCTGCTCGCAGCGCGCGCCCACGATGAACGACGGATCAAGGTCCGCCTCGATGCAGATGTGCGAGAGCAGCGCCGTGGTCGTGCTCTTGCCGTGCGTGCCCGCGATGCTGACGCCAGTCCGGCCCTCCATCGCGAGACCCAATGCCTGCGCGTAGGACATGCAGGCGATGCCCGTGGCCTCGGCGAGCGCGCGCTCCGGGTGGCCGGCGGCGATCGCCGCGGAGTGCACGAGCAGGTCGGTTGCGCGCGGCAGCGCGCCCATGGCCTCGCCCGTGTGCACCCGTATCCCTGCCGCCTCAAGGGCGTCGGTGGTGGCGCTGGCCGACGCGTCGCTGCCGGTGACCCTGCAGCCGCGCGAAAGCATCATGAGCGCAAGACCGCTCATGCCGCAGCCGCCGATGCCTGTGAAGTGGATTGAGCGGCCTGAGAGTCCATCCATGGGATGACCGCCGCTGCCTGACGCGTCCGTGCGTGCATGCATACCGGAATGGTATCGGCGAATCTCGGCGACCTCCTTTCGATTCCCGCTCTTACAATCGGCGCATGCCAGCATCCGCAGAGGAGGCGATCCGGGCGCAGGTGCTCATCGTGGACGACGAGCCCGAGCATGCCGAGACCATGGCGGACGCGCTGCGCAAGCCAGGCCACGTTTGCACCATCGTCCACGGCCGGGCAGAGGCGGAGGCTGAGCTCGCTCATGGCTCCTTCGACGTGATCGTGACCGACCTCGTGATGGAGACTCCCCGCTCCGGGATGGAGGTGCTGGCGCTTGCGCGCGAGCACCAGCCTGAGGCCGCCGTGATCATGGTGACGGCCCATGGGGACATTCCCACGGCCAAGGAGGCCCTCCGCGGAGGCGCGTACGACTTCATCGTCAAGCCGCTTGACCTGGTGGTGTTCCGCAACCTGATCCAGCGTGCGGCCGAAACGGTCGTCCTGCGGCACCAGAATGCAAGCCTCAAGGGCCAGGTGGATGCCGCCTACGGGTTCGAGGGCATCATTGGCGACTCCCAGGCGATCCGCCAGGTCATCGAGTCCATCCGGCGCGTGGCCCCAAGCCAGATCCCGGTCCTGGTCACAGGGGAGTCGGGCACGGGCAAGGAGCTGGTGGCACAGGCGATTCACCGCCACTCCAAGCGGGCGGAGCGCCGGTTTGCGCCGTTCAATGCCGCAGGCCAGGCGGAGAGCTTGCTCGAGGACCAGCTCTTCGGCCACATGCGCGGCGCGTTCACGGGCGCCGACCGCGACCGGGAGGGCATCTTCGAGTACGCAGATCGGGGCACTGTCTTCCTTGACGAGATCGGCGACATGCCGCTGTCGATGCAGCCCAAGCTGCTCCGTGTGCTCGAGAAGGGCGAGGTTGTCCGTCTGGGCTCGAACGAGCCCCGCCGCGCCGACGTGCGCTTCGTGAGCGCCACCAACAGGGACCTGCGCGAGATGATCAAGGCCGGCACCTTCCGCGAGGACCTGTTCTACCGGCTGCGTGGTGTGGAGATCGCGCTGCCGGCGCTGCGCGAGCGCCGCGAGGACATCCCGATGCTCGTCCGGCATGCCGTGGGCAGGTTCTCCAAGGAACTGGGCAGGCCGATGCCCACGGTGTCCGAGCCAGCGATGATGCGCCTGCTGGGATACCGCTGGCCAGGCAATGTGCGCGAGCTGATCAACGTGGTCCACCAGATGGTGGTGACCTGCGGTGACGAGGTGTCGCTCCGGGACATCCCTCCGGAGATCCGCGCCGACGACAGCGACGACGCGGGCTCCATCGGCAGCCTTGCGGGCGTCGGGCTCGACCGCCTCGAGAAGGAGGCCATCCGGCAGACCCTCGCCATGACCGAGGGGAACCGCGAGAAGACGGCCCAGCTGCTCGGCATCGGCGAGCGGACGCTCTACCGCAAGCTCAAGGACTACGGCTTGCGCTGAGCGCAACGGCACGGACCGCCATGCCCTGGATCCTGCATCGCCACATGTTCGCCGAGGTCGCGCGCGTCGTCGTGCTGACCACGGTGGTGGTGGTGCTGGTGGTCGCCTTCGGCGCCGTCATCAAGCCCATGAGTTCGAACCTGCTCGGTCCGGGCGGGATCGCGAAGTACGTGGCGATCGCCACCGTGCCGATGCTGCAGTTCGCGCTGCCGTTCGCGGCTGGGTTCGGCGCCACGATCGTCACCCACCGGTTCGCCGCCGAGAACGAGCTGCTGGCGATGAGCACGAGCGGCATGCGCTGGAGCACCATCCTGCTGCCGCAGGCTGCGCTCGGCACGCTGCTCGGCGGCGCGATGTTCGTGCTGGTCCAGTCCGCGGTGCCCCGGTTCTGGGGCTTCGCGGAGCAGGTCATCGCCGACGACGCCGCGCAGGTCTTCGTGGCGACCATCCGCCGCGGCGAGGCCTTCGACGCCGGAAACATGCTGATCTGCGCCGACTCCATCTCGATGGTCCCGCTGCCTGAGGGTTCCGAGGCTGACCAGCGCATCGTGATGGAGGGGGTGGTGGCTGTCGAGAGCGATCCGCGGTCGAAGGCCGTGACCGAGTTCGTCGCGCGCGGCGCCACCGTGGATCTCTACGGCCGCGGAGGGGACCTGCTCGTCAAGATCGCCATGAGCGATGCCACGGTGATCCGTCCGCAGGAGGGCACGGTGATCCGCCTGCCCACAGCGGAGCCGGGCGTCATGAGCATGGACCGCAGCTGGGAGCGGAGCCCGAAGTACCTGCCCTACACCGAGCTGCAGGCGGTGATCGAGAATCCCGAGCTCGGTCCGAGGCCGCGGGAGATGCGGGTGCGGCTCGCGAACGCGCTTGGGCTTGCGAGGATCTACGCATCCGTGGAGCGCGAGATCGCGGCCGGTCGCGCCGGACGTGTGGATCACCCTGAGAGCGGCCGTGTCTACGAGATCACGGGCGCCCGGATCGCGCCCGCAGGGATCGTGCCCGCGCCGCCAGCGCGGCACGTGACGGTGCGCGAGCTCACCGACGGCCAGCTGACGCGGGAGGCCGTGACAACCCAGGTCAGCTTCGTGGCGACCGAAGGCGCCGGGAGCGAGGGCAGGTTCGACATGGTCCTTGTGGCGCCGGAGGCTCGCGCGGTGCTCGCGGGTCAAGGGCGACCGACGCGCTGGCCGGCGCGCATCGTGGGCGTCCGCGCCACCGGCGCGGCGGATGACCCCGCGCAGTCGAAGGTCGCATCGCCGGATGCCGCGCCGGCCCTGCGCGCGGAGATCGACAGCCTCGCGGTCCGCACCAACGTGCCATGGGCAGCCTCGATGCGCGACGTCAGCGCCTTGCGCGCGCGCTGGGAGCACGAGTCCCGGCGGGTCGTCGTCGAGGCGCGCTCGCACGAGTGGATGCGCATCGCGCAGAGCGCCGCGGTGCCCCTGGTCGTGATGCTCGGCACTGCGCTTGCCGTGCTCTTCAGGTCGAGCCTGCCGCTCACCGTCTACTTCCTCTCGTTCCTTCCCGCGCTGGCCGAGATCATCCTCGTCGCCAGCGGGCAGTCGATCTACCGCAACGGATCCACGGCGATGGGGCTCGCGGTGATGTGGTCCGGCCACGGCGTGCTCGCGGCGCTGCTGGCGGTGTCCTGGTACCGGATCGCGAGGCACTAGCCGTGGGGATCCTCGACCGGCACATCCTCGGCCGATTCCTGTGGAATTTCGCGCTCCTCTTCGCGGCGCTGTACCTCTTCGCCGTCTCGGTCGACGTCATCATCAACCTTCCGCGCTTCGGCGAGGCTGCCCAGAAGGTGAGCCCCGACGGCAAGGCCTCCGCGCTCGGCATCGTGCGCGCGATCCTCGCATTCCACGGCCCCCGCGTGTTCCAGTTCTACCAGTACATGATGGGCCTGGTGGCGATCGGCGCGGCAGGCTTCACCTGCACGGGCCTGGTGCGCTCGCGCGAGTTCGTCGCGATGATGGCGGTGGGGCGGTCGCTGCCACGCGCCACGCTGCCGATCGTGGCCGGCACCGCGGGCCTGTGCCTGCTGCAGGCCGCCAACCAGGAGCTCGTGATCCCGCGCCTTGCCGATCGCCTGATGGTCGACAGCCACACGTGGGCGGGGGTCGATCGCGTGCCGGGATGGCCCGTGCGCATGGTCGCCGATCCCACGGGCATTCGGCTCAGCGCGCGCAACTACGACCCCTCGACCGAGACGCTCACGGGCGTGTACGCGATCGAACGCCAGGCCGACGGATCCATCGGCCGGCGCTTCGAGGCGGCGTCGGCGCAGTGGGACGCCTCGCGGCGCATCTGGGTCATGGCCTCCGGATCGGTGCAGTCGCCGGGACAGCTGCAGGCAGGCGATGCGGGCCATGTCATGAGCGCCGTGCCGGCTGCGGAGCTCCCGGTCCGCATCGATCCTGATGCGCTGGTGATGAAGCAGAATGCGCTCTATGCGCACATGCTCGCGTCGGACGACCTGGCGCGCCTGCGGCAGAGCGGCGTGATCGATGTCGACTCCGCGCGGCGCACTGAGCTGTCGCGCCTTGCCGGACCTGCGCTGTCGCTGCTGATGGTCATGGTCGCCGTGCCGTTCTTCGCGCTGCGCGAGCCGCACGGCCTGTTCCGCGGCGCCGTGCTGTGCGCCGCGACCACGACGCCCGCGATGATGGTGGCGCTGCTGATGATGGCGATGAGCCTGCCGGGGATACCTCCGGCGATCGGCGTGGCGCTTCCGGTGGCGCTGCTCCTGCCAGTGGCCGCGTGGCGCCAGGTGTCCATGCCGACGTGATGCCTACGGCACGCGGCGCATGTCCCGCGTG
>JBIIIL010000033.1:0-14843 GCA_044234825.1 Phycisphaerales bacterium | reverse complement strand
CGATCTCGCGGAGGATGCGGTCCATCTCCACGCGGTCGATGGCGAGCCGTGCGGTGCGCTCGCTCTCCGCGCGCACGGCCTCCGGCGCGATGCCGCTTCCGGCGAGCTCGCCCTCGCAGCGCACCAGGATGTAGCCATCGTCGGTCAGCACGGGCGCCGAGCGTTCGCCCGGACTGAGGGCCCACAGGGCCTCGCGCACGGGTGCAGGCCATGTCGGGTCCATCCTCGAGACGGGCGAGACCAGCCCTCCGCGGTCTCGGCTCGCGTCCGATGACATCGCGGTCGCCACATCCGAGAACGGCTCGCCAGCCTTGAGCCGGTCCGTGGCAGCCTGCACCGACGTGAGGTCGGCCAGCACGATGATCCGGGCCGCGCGGCGCGGCCCGTGCCGAAGGTCGTAGGCGGTGGCGATCTCCGCCTCGCCTACCGACGACTGCTCGCGCGCGATCGTGCGGAGCGCCGCGTTGCGCCACAGCAGCGACACCCAGCGGATCGCGCCGAGCCCCTGCGACGCGCGAAGCGCCTGCAGCAGCTGCTCCGCGCGCGCGGGGTCTGCCGAGAGCGCCTCGCGGGCCATCGACTCCTCCCTCGCGAGCGCTGCATCGTCCACGGACAGGCCGCGGCGCGCGAGCTCCGTGCGCAGCGCACGCTCGACCAGGATCTCCTCGAGGACGAGCGCGCCGGCAGCCTCCGCCGCGCGCGCGTTGAGCTCCTCCGGCGCCACGGCATCGTTGCGCCACACCGCGGGCACACCTGCAGGCGCAGCGGTCCGAGGCGGAGGCGCCTCGGCGCTCCGCACGTCCGCCGGGGCCGCATCGGGTCGCGCCGGTTCGAGTCCTCGCCGGCCGCTGCAGCCCGTGACGACCGCGAGCGCCGCGATGGCGGCGGCCATGGTCACGATGCGATGGGTTGCCGTCATCGATCCCATGGCCTCTCCGCATCTGGCGAGAGGGTCACGAGCGCTCCCTGCGGTCCGGTCCACGCCACGCGACGACCCTCGCACATCGCGCCGAGGGCTTGCGGATCCAGCACCGGATCGAGCCATCCTGCGCGTGCCCACACATCGAGCATCACGCGGTCAATGGCCAGGTGAGTCCATCCCTCGGCCGCGAGCATCCTGGCCGCGGCATCGCCATCGCCGCCGGTCGCCACGAGCGCCTGCGCCACCGCGCCGCGGTCCCAGACGGAGCACCAGTCCAGTGCCACGTCCGGTCTCACCCGCGCGGTCGCCGCGAAGCCGACGGATGCGACCCGCGCAGATCCTGGATCAAGCCCATTGATGGCCTGCACCAAGTTGGAGTGGACGGCCACGGCGGTGCCTGCAGGACCGGAGCCCGCTCCACTCCCGGCCGCACCCGCACCGGCGGCGGGCACGCCCGCAAGATCCTCAGCTGCGCCAATCCAGAGCGCTGCAGCGCGCGGATCCGGACCGTCTCGCAGGAAGGCGAGAGCCGGTTGTGCGCTCCACGCGAGCATGGCCACCGCGAGGAGCCGCGAGTAGAGCAGCGGGCGCACGTGCACGATGGCGCACGCCACCAGCACGGATCCAGGCACGGCCGAAGGCAGCAGGAACCGCGACTGCCCATGGGTGCAGGCCATCCAGGCAATCGCCTGCGCGAGGATCATGATCGCGCACAGCCCCTGCGCCGACCGCAGGGCGCGCGTGCGCCACGCGTCGACGACGCCCCATGCTGTCGCGCAGATGACCAGGATCGGCATGAGCGACCAGAGGGGCCTCCACGCACCGCCACCCGGTGGGGGCGCGCCCCAGCCGAACGCAATCCACTGGTGCCACAGCGCTGCGATCGCCTGTCCTCCCGAGGGCGGCGCGTGCGCAGACGCAAAGCGCGCCGACTGCTCCGCGGTCCACGCGCCCGCGCCAAGCAGCGGCTCCGCGAACGGAAACAGCGGGTTGCCGGTCGCGATCATGTTGCGCACCCACCATGGCGCGAGCAGCGTCAGTGCGAGCGCGACGCAGAGCAGCGCATCCGCGACGCGCGCGCGCGCGCTGCGGCCGCGCCAGAGCGTGAGCGCCGCCGCTGCAAGGGGCAGCGCGACGAGCAGCGCCGCGCTCAGCTTTGCGCCGCACGCGGCGACGCCGAGGCACGTGAGCGCCGCCATGTTGCCGCGGACGAGCGCCTGCCGGTCGATCGCCTCCGCAAGCACGCACATCGCGGCCGCCAGCGCGCACAGCATCAGGGATTCGCTGTACGCCAGAGTGCCGGTGACGGCGAGCCACGGAAGGCCCAGCACGAGCACGCACGCCACTGCAGATGCTGTGGTCCGGGCCGGCGAGCGTGCGCCTGCGGCCATTCGGCGTGCGGCCTCGCCCGTGCATAGGCCCGCAACTGCGGCAAGTGCAGCATGCAGCATCTGCGCGCTCACGAACCACGACGACCCGCCCCAAGCGCGTCCGCCCCCGAGCGCCCTGATGTGCAGGTACGCGGCCTCCGTCCACGACGGCAATCCCGAGTACGCGCAGTGCCCGAGCGTGGCGATGCCGTGGCCTGCATGCCACTCCTGCGGCAGCGCGAGGTGGTAGCTCAGCGCGTCGTATGCGCCGAACTCGGTCGACCACAGCACTCCAGGCTCGCTGGCGGCGGCCACGACGAGCGCGGGAATCGCGAGCCCGAGGCTGATCGGGAACCACCACGGCGCGACACAAGCTCCGCTGCCGCGTTCGCCCGCCGAAGGGGCGTCGTGCGCAGGTGCGGCGCGAAGGGTGTGCCGAACCTCATGCACGAGGGCCACAACGCCTGGCACGAGCAGCGCAAGCGACCAGAAGCGAGACCGGTCTCCAGACAGCAGTCCCGCCCATCCTGCCGCGGCATCGGCGGCGGCGAGCGCGCACGCTCCGGTCGCGGCCGCCGCAGGCCACGGCACCAGGCAGGTCCACCCCAGGCGCACCGCGATCCACCGGCCCACGCCGCACGCAGCGACGATCCAGAGCGCTGCCGGCCACGCGAGCGCGCACGCATCGACGAGCGCGGGCAGGTGTGCCAGGCCGCCAGGGGCGCATGACCCGAGTGCCGCCAGAAGCACCACACCCACGGCAATCGCCGTGGGTGTGGAGTGAACGTCACGAGTCGTGTGCAGGCGAGCCGCAGCGCGGTGAGCGGCCGGCATGGCCTGGCGCTCAGGCGTGCGCGGGCACCGCGCCCTTGGCAAGCGCCACCAGCGCGTCGAAGGTGGCCGGATCGCGAACCGCGATCTCGCTGAGCATCTTGCGGTTCAGCACGCAATTGGCGCGCGCGAGCGCATGGATGAACTGGCTGTAGCGCATGCCGCGCATGCGGCACGCTGCGGTGATGCGGACGATCCAGAGCGACCGCATGTCGCGGCGGCGGAGCCGGCGGTGGCGCCAGGCGTTGCGGCCGGCGCGCAGCAGGGCGACCTTCGCCTGCTGCTTGTGGCGGCTCTTGGTTCCGTAGTAGCCGCGGGCCTCACGGAGAAGGCGGCGGCGGGCCTGTGTACGGGCAGCTCCCTTGCGTGCGCGTGGCATGGATCAATCCTCACTGGTCATCCGGCGGGGCCGTCCACATGGACGGTCTTTCGGGTCCCGACGGACATGCGTGCGCCGCAACGGCCGTTGCGGCGAGCGGCTTCGGCGTCAGCCGTTGCCGTCGGAGGCCGCAGCCTCCTTGGCGGCGAGAGCCGCCTCGTGCTTCTCCTGCGACCGGAGCGGACGGAAGAGAAGCTTGCCGATGGCACGGAGATCGCCAGAGCGCATGAACCGCTTGCGGCGGTAGCTCTGCACGGCCGTGCCAGGCTTGTTGCTCTTGAGGTGACGGCTGTGCGGGGCGCCAAACCGGACCTTGCCGGACTTGGTCACCTTGATGCGCTTCAGCAGACCCTTGTGGGACTTGTTCTTGGGCATGGTCGTCTCTCAGGTTGCGCCTCACGCGCGGTGTCGCCTGCGCTGTGGCGGGTCGTCAAGTCTAACGCGAAGTCGCCGCCAGCGGAAGGGGGTCGGATGCCTCATAACCGCAGATCGTGTCCGGTCGGCGCCCGTTGGGCCGCCGCGTCCACAGGGTCATGGTGCCTGCAGCCCGGTCAAGACCGCAACCCTAGTGGGCGAGGAACACCTCGGAGGGCCGCCTCGACATCTGGCGCAGGTCCAGCCCCTCGGAACCGTCCCGGAGCTGGAACAGCCAGATGTTGTCCAGGTGGACGGTCCGCGCATCCCGGAACGCAGGCGATGTGGCCCACACCGTGCTGCCATCGGTGAACAGCACATTCTGGCCCTGTCCGCCATGGTTCGCGGAGTTGGCGGAGGCGTTCATGTCGCGCTGGCCGCGCCGCATGGCCTCCACGAGCGGGTTCGCGTCGGAGACGATCGGGGTTGCGGGCAGCACGGCGAGCCGCAGCTGGCGAGGGTGCGTGGCGATGCGGTAGCTGTAGGTGCGCGCGCCATTGCACTTGGTGCATCCGGCCACGCAGTAGCCCTTGTGCACAAGCGCATCAAGCGAGCGGTGGTGGCGGGACAGGTCCTCTGGAGTTGGATTGCCCGCTGGGCTGAAGAGCGACCCCAGTCCGGCCATCGCCGGCGCCGATCCGGCGTTGTCCGCGGCATACCCGTGCATGGCGCTGCCGAGCTTCCGCAGGGACGTGCTGCACAGCGTCGCCGCGCTCGAGCTCCGCAGCTGCTGCGCCATCGGGAAGAGCACGCCAACGCCGAGGAACAGGACCGCGGCGACCGCGATCAGCTCCGGAAGCCTGAAGGAGCGCAGTCGAACGACGCGTGCATCGAGTCGCATGCGCGAACGCCGCTCCGCCTCCACGTCGGCCCGCGCCACGCGCGCGAGCGTGGCATCCACGAGCGTCTCCGAGGGCGGCGACACGGCGTAGCTGCCGAGCGGCGACATCGCGCCGCTCAGCCGCACGATGCGCTCGCGCAGGTCCTCAGGCGCGCGTGCGAGCTGGGAGAGGTCAAATCCGTGATCAACGAGCCAGTCAAGCGCGCGCTCGTCAAGCGGGTGGAGCGCGGCAACTGGGTCGCCGGCCGATGAGGGCGTTTCGTCGGGGGAGGTGTTCATTCGCGGTCGTCCTTGCCTTGCCTTCGTGCACGCCGCCACCGCTCGGAAAAGAGGGCTACCGCACTGTGCAGCCGGCTCTTGACGGTCCCCAGCGGGATCTGGAGGACCTCGGCCATCTGCTGGTAGCTCATCCGCTGGAAGAAGCTGAGCGACAGGATCTCGCGGTGATGCTCTGGAAGCTCGTCCACCACAGCCTTCACGGCAGACGCCTCATCCTGTGCCTCGACGGGAGCGTCGGGCGAGGGGCCTGATGCCTCGATCATGCTGGACAGCGGCGTCTCGCCGCCAGTCGACTCCGACACCGGCGTCGAGAGGCTGACCATGGCGCGGCGCTTGCGCTTGCGGTGGAAGTCGCGCGCCTTGTTGGCGGCGATCGTGTAGAGCCACGGCTTGAACTGCCGCTCCGCATCGAATGACTCCGCGGAGAGGTGGACCTGGAGGAACGTCTCCTGGAACACGTCGTCCGCCGCCGCCGAGGAGCCGAGGAATCGCGTCAGGAAGCCATGCAGCTCGCCCGAGTGGCGCCGGATCAGGGACTCGAGCGCCCGCGGGTCCCCGTCCATGTGGGACTGGAGCAGCGACTCATCCGATCGGTCGTCGTCGGCCGCGCGCACGCGCTCCATCGGGGCGATCCTACTTTGATCCGCTGCACCGGTCGTTGCGAGCGTCGGCATGACGCTCGCGGCCACGGAGCACGCGACGCACCTGAGTCGCGTGCGCCCTCGGTGCGGGGGGGCTGGCGTCCGCGCCCCGGCAGACTCGCGGTTGCGCGGACAGCTGCCGCGATCCCAGTCGCCGTAGAGGGGAATGCCGATGGCTGCCATAGCGGTCCTACGCCGGTCCTCGCGCCATGGTTCGCGGCATTTGGCCCTGCTAGCATTCGCACCCCATGCCCGTGCCGATCAGCCAGATGTGGACCGTCGCGACCTACGTCCTGGGGCAGCGCCTCAAGGGGCGCACCAGGTATCCGCTGGTCCTCATGCTGGAGCCCCTGTTCCGCTGCAATCTCGCCTGCGCGGGCTGCGGCAAGATCCAGTACCCGGCCCACATCCTGAAGAAGCACCTGTCTGTGGACGACTGCGTGCGGGCGGCGGAGGAGTGCGGGGCGCCCATGGTGTCGATCCCTGGGGGCGAGCCGCTGCTGCACCCGGACATCGGCCAGATCGTGCGCGAGCTCGTCAAGCGCCGCAAGTACGTCTATCTCTGCACGAACGCGCTGCTGCTCAAGGAGCGCCTCGACGAGGGCGTCTTCGCGCCTTCGAAGTACCTGACCTTCAGCGTGCACATGGACGGGCTCGAGGAGAACCACGATTTCGCCGTGTGCCGCGAAGGGACCTACCAGAAGGCCGTCACCGCCATCAGGCAGGCGGTCCAGTCCGGATTCCGCGTGACCACGAACACGACGCTGTTCGACGGGGCCGATCCCAACGCGGTCCGCGACTTCTTCGACGCGATGATGGAGATCGGCGTCGAGGGCATGATGGTCAGCCCGGGGTACGCGTACGACAAGGCGCCTGACCAGAAGAGCTTCCTCAAGAGGAAGATGACCAACGAGCTGTTCGAGATGATCCTGTCGAACCGCCGCGACGGGAAGCGGCGCTGGCGCTTCAACCAGTCGCCGCTGTTCCTCGAGTTCCTGATGGGCAAGCGCGAGTACGAGTGCACGCCGTGGGGCATGCCCACCTACAACATGTTCGGCTGGCAGAAGCCGTGCTACCTGCTGCAGGAGGGCTACGCGGATTCCTTCGCCGAGCTGATGCGCGACACCGCGTGGGAGAGCTACGGTCGCGCGTCGGGAAACCCCAAGTGCGCGAACTGCATGGTGCACAGCGGGTACGAGGCGAGCGCCGTGAACCACACGTTCGCCAGCTTTGGCGGCCTGTTCGCCACCGTGAAGGCGATGGTGTTCAGCACCTACGCCAATCCCGTCGCGCGGAAGAAGCTCGACGAGGAGCGGACACGGCCGCACGGACCGATCGCGCATCTGGTGCAGCTCGGGTTTGCGACTGACATCGATGCGGCGCGCGCGATGGCCCGCAAGGGCGCGGCGTGAGCTTCAGGTCAGGCTCGATCTCGTGCGTGCGGTGCGCTGTCGCGTCGGGTGCAGCGCCGCAGTCGGTGGACGATGCGCTCTTCGAGGCGCTTCAGGCCAACCGGATCCGGCCGGAGTCCGCGGGGCAGGGCACGGACACCGCGAGCGGCTGGATCGCGGGCCGTCACCTGCTTGACCTCTGGTTCGGCTACGAGGCCAATGCGTTTGGCGGATGCCTGCTGGCATCGATGCGCACCGACACTGCGAAGGTTCCCGCCGGCCTGCTGCGCGCCTACCGCGCGCTCGCGCTCGATGAGGCTGCGGGCACCGGCGGTCGCTCGCGGGCTGCCGCGCCCGGTGGCGCCGGCGCGGGCGAGCCGCGGCGCGTGACGCGCGCCGATCGCCTGGACGCGAAGGACCGTGCGGACCGTCGCGGCCAGGAGGAGCTGTCGCAGGGGCTTTGGCGCCGCATTGCGGAGCGCCCTGTGCTGTGGGACATGGCGCTCGGCACGATGTGGTCGCCTGTCGGCTCCGATGCGGCGTTCGAGCAGCTCAACACGCTCGTGGACGCCACATTCGGATGCCGGATCGAGCGGCAGACCGCCGGCCGGCTGGCTGCATCGATCCTCAGTGCCCGCGGAAGGTCGCGTGACTTCGACGACCTGCTGCCGTCGGCCTTCGTGCCGCCACCGCAGGGGGTCGCGACTGACGAGGATGGCGCGCCGCGCACGCTCGGGGCGAATCCCGATGTGCCATGGGCCACCATCCATCCCGCGGACTGGCTTGGCAACGAGTTCCTGCTGTGGCTCTGGTGGGCCACGGAGCGGCAGGAGGGTCTTGTCGAGACTGAGGACGGCGAAGTCGCCTTCGTGCTCGAGCGATCGCTGGACCTCGCGTGCGCATGGGGCGCATCCGGGGAGAGTGCACTGCGCGGCGACGCGCCCACACGCGCACCCGAGGCTGCACGTGCGCTGCTCTCGGGCAAGTGGCCGCGCAAGGTCGGCATGACGCTGTCGACGCAGGGGCGCGCGTACAGGTTCACGCTGCAGGCCGACCGGCTCGAGTGCGCAGGGCTCGCGCTGCCCAAGCCGGAGGAGCCGCCGTCGTCCGAGCGCGTCGCGATCGAGCAGCGCGTGGACTCGTTCCTGACCTTCGACCGCGCCCTCGTGTCGCTCTTCACCGCATTTCTGATGCAGCGCACGGCGGGCACGTGGCCGGCCCAGCGCGATGCGATGCGCACATGGATGCATGAGCGCGCCGCGTCGCGCGTGAGCGTCGCGGCTGGGTAGCGGCGCGCTCACGTCGCTGCGGGCCAGGTCACGCCAAGCTCCTCGGCGAGCGCGCGGGCCTGCGCATCATGCTCGCCGTCGCGCAGCTTCGGCAGCCAGTCCGCGAGCAGCCTGGCCGCGCGATCGCGCTGGCCGAGCCTGCGCGACAGGATGGCGCTCGCGAGCAGCGCGGTCGTCGGGGCCTGCGCGCTTCGCGGGAACCGCTCGACCATGCGCGTCCACGCATCTGCCGCGGCCGCGGAGTCGCCGTGCGCATGGAGCAGCGCCGCCGCGTCAAGCAGCGTCCGCTCGGAGAGCGGCGTGCGCGGATCGATGGACGCGAGCGCGTGCCACGCATCTCGCGCGGCGCCGGCATCCGCTGCGGTGACCGCCGCGTGGAGCCGCGAGACCGCCGCGTGCCGAGCCGGGTCGTCGGGCGCTTCGGCCGCGCGCGCAGAGGCGCCAAGGCGTGTCGATGCGACGCGGGCAGCGGTGTCGGCCGAGGCGCTTGACCACGGACCGCCGGCAGTGCCGCGCACAGCCGCGCGCATCGCCTGGCGGCGTCGCCACTGGGTCCACATCGCGAAGAGGTCCATCTCGGTGCGCGGCAGCAGCCGGGTGGCGAGCAGGAGGACCGCGACGCCGGCACCCCACGCATAGCCCGCAAGGTGGGCCGCATAGGCCACGGGCTCGTCGGACCGGCCGAGGAAGTTGAGTCCCTGGTTCAGCGCATCGATCGCGACGTAGATCCCCACGAAGATCAGGCTGGGCACCTCGTAGATCCCGATCAGGAAGAAGATCACAAGCACGCGTACGGTGCTGCGCGGGAAGAGAGCCGCGAACGCGCCAGTGGCCCCGGCCACCGCACCGCTCGCGCCGATCATCGGGTTGCTCGAGACCATCCACTGGCCCAGCGCGGCGACTGCGCCGGCAGCGAGGTAGAACGCGGCGAACCACCATGATCCAAGTCGGCCCTCGACGGATCGGCCGAACACCCAGAGGAAGACCATGTTGAAGGCAACGTGGGCGATTGACGAGGGATCGTGCAGGAACTGGTACGTGAGGGGCTGCCACCACCGGAACTCCGACGAGGTCGCCGTGAACGCCCCGTGGACAAGCGCCGACTCGGCCCACGGTGCGCCGGCCCTGAGCCCGAGGGTCACCGCGGCGTAGGCCACCGACGTCACGAGGATGATCGAGAGGGTCGCGAACGGCACCCGCTTCGGGTCCCGATCCGACCCCACAGGGATGAACATGCTGTGCCTAGGATAGGAGTCCCGCCCGCGGACGCTATCGTGGGCGGGCTCTGCAGCCTGACTAGCCCCTGGAGACGGATGATCCCATGACGACCGCAGCCGCGCCTGTTCCTCCCTCTGCACCCGCGCTTCCCTTCCGCGACAAGGGGCTCGCGAACACCGTGGCCGCGGAGACCCAGATGTCGTTCATCGATGGCGCCAAGGGCGTGCTCGAGTACGTGGGCATCGACATCGACTCGCTGGCGCGGCAGTCGACGTTCGAGGAGACGGTCTTCCTGCTGTGGAACCGGCGCCTGCCGAAGGCCGCCGAGCTCGAGTCGTTCTGCGCTGCCGTGCGTGCCGAGTACGAGGTGGATGCGCGAGTGCATGACATCGTGCGCGCGCTGCCCCGGTCGACGCCGCCGATGCACGCCCTGCGCACGCTCGTGTCGTGCCTGGCCCACTTCGACCGCGAGGCGGACGAGAACACGCCCGAGGCCAACCGCCGCAAGGCGCTGCGCCTGCTCGCCAAGACACCGACGCTGATCGCCATGTTCGACCGGCACCGCAAGGGCAAGCCCTTCGTCGCGCCGGACCGCTCGATCGGCGTCGCCGAGAACTTCCTGTGGATGCTCAATGGCGCGCGCCCGACCGAGGCGATGTCGCGTGCGCTCGACATCTGCCTGGTGCTGCACGCCGACCATGGCCTGAACGCCTCGACGTTCGCCGCGCGAGTCACGATCGCGACGCTCTCGGACATGTACTCGGCGATCACGACCGCCGTCGGCACGCTGAAGGGGCCGCTCCATGGCGGCGCCAACCAGGAAGTGATGGAGATGCTGCTCGAGATCGGCGACATCGCCAAGGTCGACGACTGCATCATGGGCAAGCTGTCGCGGAAGGAGCTCGTGATGGGCTTCGGCCACCGCGTCTACAAGGCATACGACCCGCGTGCGGGCTTCCTCAAGACCTTCGCGAAGCAGGTGGCGACTGACACGGGCAACATCAAGCTCTATGACATGAGCCGCCGCATCGAGGAGATCATGGCCCGCGAGGTGGCGGCCAAGGGCATCTACCCCAACGTCGACTTCTACTCGGCGACGACCTACTACTCGCTTGGCCTCGACCTCGACCTCTTCACCTGCATCTTCGCGATGAGCCGCGTCGGCGGCTGGGCGGGCCACTGCATCGAGCAGCTCGAGTCGAACCGGCTCATCCGGCCGCAGGCCGACTACGTCGGTCCGCACGGCGTGAAGTACGTGGCGATCGGGCAGCGCTGACGTCGCCCGTGAACCGGGGGGGCGTGCGCTAGCAGGCCTCGACGATGTCGCCCTCCCGCAGGAGCGGCATCGGGCATGCGGATGCGTCGAAGTCATCTGGCGCGTGGATGAGCCGGATCTTGCGGCGAATCCGCTCGGGCTGTGACAGCAGGTCGGACAGCGCGGTGTGGAATGGCGGGGGGCTGGTCTCGTGCACGATGACGCCGCACTCGGCAAGCCAGTCCACGTGGGCCTGCTCGAATCCGGTGTCGCTGCTCCATCCGACGCTCGCGTCCCCGGCTCGCAGGCGGAGCCCGAAGGTCGGGATCATGTGGGTCGTGATGCGGCACTCGACGCGCATGCCTGCGATGTCCGAGGATGTGCCGGGCACGAGAGGTCGCGGCTCGAAGTAGTCCTCGAGCGAGGCGGTGCCTCCCTGGTCCATCGCGGGAGCCAGCCGCGGCCAGAGGCGATCCATCACCGGCGCCGCGGCGTGAAGGCGCGGACGCGGGCGCGAGGGTTCCCGCCGCCGCAGGAGCCAATGCGTGAACGCGAAGGCCTCCAATCCGTTGACGTGATCCCCATGAAGGTGCGTGATGATCACGTCAAGAATCGCGGGCACCTCGAGGGCGCCGACGCCGGACGCCTCGTGCGCCTCGCGGAGCACACGGTGGATCGGGTCGGGGCAGTCGATCAGCACAGGCCCGCCGGGGGCCAGGGCAACGGCCGAACTGCCGTAGTGCCGCGCCGAGAATGCGTCGCCGCTTCCAGTAATGACGAGCCTCAGGGGCACGCGGGAAGACTATCGCGAGCCTTGCGCGGCACGAGGGCACAAGAGCGGGGCGTTGGGCGGCACCCGTTTGCCGAACCACTTGGGACAAGGGATACTGTGGCGGTGCAGGGAGCGCCCCGCGCGACACGTCGGAGGCGGAGAGTGGTGGCGGCAGCCTCGGTGGCCGCGGGCTATGTCGTCAGGGTCGCGGCAGGGCAGGGCACCGGGATCGAGGCTGCGCAGCTTCAGCGCCAGCTCAATGTCGAGGATGCGGAGCTCCGTCAGGCGTTCTTCTCGTCAACGCCCATCGCCGAGCGGCTGCTCGTCGACTACGGAGGCACCTTCCGCTACGCCTTCAACATCATCCAGACGCCGCAGAGCCAGAACCAGCTGCTGAACGTGTTTGACCTGCGCCTGTTCACGCGTGTCGAGCTCGACGGCGGCCACCGGTTCTTCGGGCGCCTGCGATTCCAGTACAACGCGTGGGACTACCTCGACACGCGCGGCATCGGCGTGGACTCGACGGAGGCGGACTGGCAGGACCCGATCGGCGAGATCTACTGGTACGAGTTCGACTATGCGGGGCTCATGGCAGCGCAGACCGGCCATCGCCCGGACTTCAACGTCAACCTCAAGGTCGGACGGCAGTACGTCATCTGGGGACAGGGGCTCTCGCTCAGCACCTACATGTACGCGCTGATGGGGGAGGTGAGCGCCGGCGACTGGAAGGTGGGCGCGCTCTACGGCGTGACAGCCGGCAGCGACACGGTGGACTGGGACCTCTCGCGTCCCGGTTTCGACTCGGACACGGACCGCATGTACTGGGGTGCGCGGCTCGACTACTCGGGCTTTGCCGGTCACCGGCCGTACCTCTACATGCTCGGCCAGTCGGACGGAAATGCAGGACAGGTGGCGGACCTGCCGCCAGGCCTCGGGACATTCCCGACGGAGTTCAAC
Source organism: Phycisphaerales bacterium (assembly GCA_044234825.1). Lineage (GTDB taxonomy): Bacteria > Planctomycetota > Phycisphaerae > Phycisphaerales > SM1A02 > ZLKRG44. Next base: position 2,284 of record JBIIIL010000033.1, on the reverse strand, counting down.
TACCGGTCGTACTACGCGGGGATCGGATCGACGGGATCGCTCGGGACAAACTTCATCTACCGCGGAGAGGTCGTCTACGAGTGGGGCGCGACCGAGACCGATCCGGTGGATCGCAGCGATCCCTCGCTGGCGGTGCCGCAGGAGATGGCGAACGTTTCGGCGTTCGCGGCCTTGGCCGGCCTCACATGGCTCACGCGCGACATCGGCGACACGCGCGTCGACGTGCAGGCGGCCATCGGCTCGGGCGACGACAATCGACTTGACTCCGGCAACACCTTCGGCGGCATTCCGCCGGGCCGGACCGATCATGCGTTCAACTCCCTGGGCTACGTGAACACTGGCCTGGTGCTTGCGCCGGAGATCACGAACCTGTTCTGTCCCTCGGTAGGCGTGAGCACCACGCCATTCCCGGGCGTGTCGGAACTGCGGCAGCTGCGGCTTGGCGCGACGCTGTTCGGCTTCTTCAAGGTCGATGGGGATGCGCCGATCTCGGTGCTGACCACCAAGGGCACGAACCTCATTGGGTCAGAGGTCGACCTCAGCGCCGAATGGCGCCTCCTGAGCGACCTCGACGTGAACCTCCGGTATGGCGCGTTCATTCCGAACCAAGCGGCCTTTGCCGGACTCAATGACCAGGACAACATTCGCCAGTTCCTGTACGTGGGGGTGACCTATGCGTTCTGAGCGCATGGCGCGTGCGGAGCGTGGCGTCCTTCCGCAGGCCCTCGCCGCGGTGGCCCTGGCCATCGTCGGGTTCGGCGCGGGCTGCGATCGGCAGCTCGCCGACACATCCATCACGGACCGCTATCCGCGGCCCGAGCAGGAGCTCGATCATGCGGAGTCGCTCGAGTCCGCAGCGCTCGTCACGAACAATGACATGCTGCATGGGTTCCTGGTCTTCGCCAGCGGCGAGGACCGCTGGACGACCTACGCGCAGCGGGTAGTCGACGCCCGGTCGCTCGGATGGATCCCGGAGGACTGGGGTGAGCCTGCGAACGAGAGTGCCACCGTGGGGCGCATGGCCTCCATCGCCGCGCACATTGTGGAGATCCGCGGTGGCCTCTCTTTCCTGATTCTCGGACCCACGCCGCGCTACGCCCTCCGGGAGCTCATTTATCAGGACATCCTCCCGCCGCGAACCGAGAACCAGTCCCTATCTGGACTCGAATTCACGGATTTCTTGAACCGCCTCAGCAGAATGTCACGGTTGAGGGAAGGTGCGTCCGCGACCGCCGCCGTGCGCGACAGCACCGTGCCTCTTCCTCCACCACTCCCGCCCGCGGGGAGGTCAGAACCGCCTTCGCCAGAAAAGTCATCAACATGAGCAAGATCAAGAGCCACCGATTCATCGCGACTGCCTCGACGGCTGCGATGTCACTCACCATGCTCGTGGCCGCCGGCGCGCTCGCGCAGGATTCCTCGCCATCCGAGCCGGTCACCGTGGTGGCCGCACCCACCGACGCGGCGCCCTCATCGAAGGCAACCCAGCTTCAGGCGCGCATCATCGATGTGTCGGGGAAGGCGCGATGGCGTCCGTCAGCTGATGCCGCATGGAAGGATGCGGCAGTCAATGATGACCTGTCGCCGGGCGCGGAGATCCGGACTGGCATGCGTTCGAGGGTCACGCTGCGGTTCCGCAACGCGACCGTCCTCGTCGACTCGAGCACCAACTTCTCGATTCCCACGATCGAGCAGGAGGGCGACGTGCTGCGCACGATCGCCGCCGTGCGCAGTGGACGTGCGGACTTCAAGGTGGACAAGGTCGGCCTGCAGAACGACTTCAAGGTGGTGACCCCCAGCACGACGCTCGCCGTTCGTGGCACGTCGTTCGCGACCATCTCGGGTCCGCTCAAGGGCGTCGAGATCGTCGGCTCGCGCGACAACGCGATCCGCGCCATCGAGGTGCGCTACGCCACGCTGAACCAGACTGTCGAGATGTCGGGCGGATCCGAGGCGAAGAGCTCGTCGGAGACGCCCAATCCCACCGAGAATGCGCTGTCGACCACCTTTAACCCGCCGCAGACGGGCCAGATCGCGAGCAAGGAGGAGGCGCAGCAGGGAGCCCTCAGCGGCACGAGCGCGCCTCAGACCCAGCGGCAGTCGACGACGACAGTTGCGGCCGTGGCGCAGGTCAACCAGGACATTGAGGCCGCAGAGCGCGGCGAGAGCGGCGGCGGGAGCAGCATCGCGCTCCTGATCGACATTGCGCGAGCCGCCGGGCTGCGTGCCGTTGCCGAGGATGCCGGAGCGCTGCAGGCCGAGTCGCTGGAGGATGTGCTCACAG
>JBIIIL010000010.1:0-24589 GCA_044234825.1 Phycisphaerales bacterium | reverse complement strand
CCAGCAGCGGCTCGCCCAGCTTCTGGCCAAACGAGACCACGACGAGCACGTGCGCGCGAGCCGATGCGACACGCTGGATTGACGTCGCATCGTTGACGTCCGCAGTGCACAGCAGCGGCAACCCAACCTCACGCGCCCACTGCGACACGGGCGTCGCTGTGGTCCTCAGCCCGCGGCCCGAGGGGCGGTCTGGCGCAGACACAACGAGCGCGATCTCGAGCCCGGGGACATCGCCGGCCAGGATCCTGCGGAATGTCGGCAAGCCGAATGAGCCGCCGCCGAGCAGCACTGCCCTGAACGTTTCCTGAACATTCCCGCTCATCGCGATGCGGCGCTGGCCTCAAGGTGGCGCAGCGGCTTGCGGCTGGCCAGCCGATCGATCGCCGACATGCGGTCGATGATCAGGATGCCGTCAAGGTGGTCGATCTCGTGCTGCCAGCACCGCGCAAGCAGTGCGGACGAGGTCAGCGTGAACGGCTGGCCATCAAGCCCCATCGCGCGGACGGTGACCTTGGACGGGCGACGAATGGTGCCTCGAATGCCGGGTAGGCTCAAGCAGCCCTCTTCGGAGGCCTCGAGGGCGCCCTCAAAGGACACGATGGCCGGATTGATGTACACGCGCTCCGGCGCGGACTCCTCCTCCTGCGCAGCGGTCACGAACATCCGCAGCGACTCGCCCACCTGCGGCGCCGCGAGCCCAACCCCGTCCTCCTCGCGCATCAGCCGGAGCATCTCGGCGGCGAGCTCCATGATCTGGGCATCCACGCCACCCACGTCCCTCGCCCGGACCCTCAGCACCGGGTCCGGATACTTCACCACGTGAAGGGGAGTCATCACGTGATCCTAGCGCCACCGCCTGAGCATGCCCCAACGTCCATGCGATACGATTTGCGCTCCGGGGCCGATGACTCGCGCTGTCGCCGCACACCTACCCTCCCATGATCTTCAACTGGAAAAAGGCCGACACGCAGCAGCCCGCGTTCGTCGCGCAGCCCGACAAGGCGCGCCCGTTCCTCGACCGGGCCCGGGACGTTGCCGAGAAGGGCAATGCGACATACGCGCTGCAGCTCTTCGCGAATGCGGTCCGCTTCGATCCCGCCAACATCGCGATCCACGACGCGTTCTTCGAGTGCGCCAAGGTGTTCTTCTCCGGAGGCGGCACGCCGGCCAAGCCCGCTGACCTGAAGCAGCTCGAGAGCTCGACTCCGGTCGATCGATTCGCGCAGGCCGAGTACGCCTGGATGCGGGATCCGAACAGCCTCGACCGCGCGCTTGAGGTGCTTGAAGCGGCCGGCAAGGCAGGCCAGACCGAGTTCGGCGGATGGTTCGCGCCGAAGGCGCTCAACCTCGTCGCCACTGCGATGGCGAAGAAGCCCAACAAGAAGGTGTGGAAGAGGGCGAAGGACCTCTTCACCGATGTGCAGGCCTGGAACGAGGCCTTCGTCGCCGGCGAGCAGGCGGTGAAGCTCGACCCGACCGACACGGAGCTGATCAATGACCTCAAGGAGCTGACCGCGGCGCGCGCGATCCAGCAAGGCGGCTACGACCAGGGCGTGAGCGCCGACGGCGGCTACCGCAAGAGCGGCCGCGAGCCCGAGAAGCAGCGCGAGGCCGCGCCCGCGGAGTCGATCTCCGGCGTGGGCGGCAGCGACGAGCGGAACCTCGAGATGCGCAAGCAGGCGTACGTCGAGAACCCGCTCTCGGCGGACAACGTGCAGATGTACGCGCAGGCGCTGCGCAAGTCGGGCGACCCGGAGCGTGAGAAGCTCGCCTACCAGGTCTACATGCAGGCGTGGACGGCGCTGAAGGAGTACCGCTTCAAGCAGGCCGCAGGCGAGATCAAGATCGCGCGCGCGCGCCGCCAGCTTGCGGCGATCGAGGCCAAGGCGGCGCAGAGCCCTGACGACGCCGCCGCGAGGGTGGACGCAGAGAAGGCGCGCCGGGCCGTCCTCGAGCTCGAGATCGCCGAGTACAAGGAGCGCGCCACCGCCTACCCGACGGACCGCTCGGTGAAGTTCGAGATCGGCCGCATCATGGCAGACCAGGGCAAGGCCGAGGAGGCGATGCCCTACCTCCAGCAGGCCAAGGAGGAGCCGAAGCTCCGCATGGCCGCGGCGCACCTTCTTGGCCGCTGCTTCGCAGCCGAGAAGTGGTTCAGCGAGGCCGTCGAGGAGTACAAGGCCGCGCTGTCGTGGGTCGACGCCACGCAGTCCGAGCGCGAGCTCGAGATCCGCTATGAGCTGATGCTCGCCCTGATCGAGCTGGCGCGAGCCGAGCGCAGCCTCCAGAACGCCAAGGATGCCGCGGACATCTGCTCGGCGATCCTGCGCAAGGACATCGGGTACCGCGACATCCGCAGCCGGCGGAAGGAGCTCGACGCCCTTGTGAGGGAGCTCTCGTGAGCCGAGGGCGCGACGCGTCCTCAGGCGCCGTCGCGGTCATTCCCGCACGCTACGCCAGCTCGAGGTTCCCCGGGAAGCCCCTGGCCTCGCTGACCGGCCGTCCCCTGATCCAGCACGTCGTCGAGCGCGCGCGCCTCTGCGGAAGCATCTCGCGCGTGATCGTCGCGACCGATGACCTGCGCATCCATGACGCGGTGCGCGACTTCGGTTGCGAGACGATCATGACCCGCCCGGATCACCCCAACGGGACCAGCCGCATCGCCGAGGTCGCGCAGCGCCTCGACTGCGAGCTTGTGGTCAACATCCAGGGGGACGAGCCGGAGCTCGAGCCCGAACTGGTCGAGCGAGCCATCGAGGCGCTCCGCTCGGACCGCGACGCGGTGATGTCCACCGTCGCGAGCCCCTTCTCCGATCACGAGGATCCGTCAAACCCCAATGTCGTGAAGTGCGCGGTGTCGCTCAAGGGCCGCGCCCTGCTCTTCTCGCGCAGCGCCATTCCGTTCCACCGCGACGGCGCGGCGGCCGCCGAGTCCGGCGCCGACGCGCCGGTTCCCGCGGCCCGACCCCTCAAGCACGTGGGCCTCTACGTCTACCGGCGATCGTTCCTCCCGACGTTCATCGCGCTCGAACCGACCCCGCTCGAGCTGACCGAGAGCCTTGAGCAGCTGCGCGTGCTCGAGCACGGCTACGCCATCGCGGTCGCGCGGGGCGTGTCGCGCGTGCAGGGCATCGACACTCCCGAGCAGTACGCCGCGTTCGTGGCGCGCTGGCGCGCCGCGCACGACTGACCTCTACCCGCGAATCGCCTTCGCCCATCGCTCGGCGCGCTCGCGCCGGCGAGGATCGCGGTCGCTCGAGGCGATCGAGTCGATGCGCTCGAGCGCTGCCTTGGCGCGCATCTCGGCGAGGGCCTGGCCGGCGGCATCCGCGGATGACCGCTCCGGATCGTCAAGCATCGTGATGAGCGTCGCGACCAGCGCCTGACGCGCGGGCGCATCAGGCTCCTGCGGCGCGAGCTTCGCCCACGCGGCGATGGCACGCGGGCGCATGCGGTCAAAGTGCCCCAGCTTCGCCAGCGTCCCGACCGCATCGCGAAGGGAGTCCAGCTTGAGGTCGGAGGCCGCCTCGATCGCTGCAATCCGCAGCCTCTCGCCGGGCGAGGGCGCCCCCAGCAGCGCCGACACAGCCTCGGTCACGGCAGCCTCGGCGACCACGGCCTTCCGGCACGCATCGTCGCGTTCGGCAAGCCTGACGAGCCCGGACAGAGCCGCCGATCGGGTGGCGTAGCCGGGATCCTTGCGGGCCACGGCGACCAGCCACGGAATCCCCTCGTCGCACGGCTGGCTCGAGGACCAGGCATCGATGATGGCGCGCCGGACGCGAGGATCCGCCTCGCGCGGCGTCCCATCGGGCGCACATGCCGCGAGCGCCGCCGCCTTCACGAGCGCCTTGGCCTCAGGCGAACCCATGCCGCCAAGTGCCGACGCCGCCTCCATGCGCTGCGTGTGGCGCACGCGCCCATCCATGAGGATCGCGGCAAGCGCCTCGCGCGACGCGGCCTCGTCGCGGGAGGCCAGCGCACGCATCGCCTGCCGGCGGCTCGCGCTCGTGGGTCCGCGCTGGGCCTGAGCCACCAGCCACGCTGTGGGCATGTCGACCTCGAGCACCTTGAGCACCGACAGCTCGGGGTCCACCGCGACCATCGTGGGCGGTCCCGGCAGCGGGAACATGCCTACCGCCGACGGACCCTCGACCGGAACGGCCATGACCTGCACCTTGCCGTCGACCTCAACCGCCACGGGAAGGTCAAAGTGCCACGCCGGCTGCGCATCGGTGATGGGCTGGGTCTGCGCCACGTCAACCTTCAGCACGCGCGTCTGGGCATCCCAGGTTGGCGTCACCTTCACGCGCGGGGTCCCAGGGGTGAAGCACCACTGGTCGAAGAACCGCTCGAGCGAGAGGCCGCTCACCTCCTCGAGGGCGCGCCGGAAGTCGACGGTCTCGACGAGCCCGTCCTTGTGGCGATCCATGTACAGGTGGACGCCTCGCGTGAACAGCTCCTCTCCCAGCATCAGCTTCAGCATGTGCAGGATGCTCGCGCCCTTCGGATAGGGATTCGCGCGGCGGCTGAAGGTCTCGCCGGGCTGCGCGTACATGCGCGAGCACATCGGCGTGTCGTTGTCGGGGCCGTCGCCGTTCGCGACGCGCGCCTGATCGAGCATGCCATCCCAGTACGCCTCGATGCCATCACGCTCCCGAGCCCACAGCACGGACCCGTACGTGGCCCACCCCTCGTTGAGCCAGAGGTGCTCCCACGAACGGCAGGTGACGAGGTCGCCGGTCCACTGGTGGCACAGCTCGTGCGAGATGAGCCCGTCGAGGTCCGACTCGGCAATCGCGATCTCGTCGAGCACCGCGCCCGGATGCATCGTCGTGACGGAGGTGTTCTCCATGCCGCCCGAGCCGAAGTTGCGCACCACGAGCTGGTCGTAGCGATCCCACGGGTAGTCCTCCCCGAAGATGCGGGCGAAGAGCACCATCATGCGGTCGGTGTTGCCGTAGGTGCCCTGCGCGAGGTGAGCCTTCGATGGCGTCGTCCACACCTGCATGGGGACGCCAGAGAGAGGCGCGGGAAGCGGAGTGCGCGCGAACTCGCCCGCAACGAGCGACACGAGGTACGGCACGTGCGGCCGCGACTGCAGCCACTGCCAGCGCTCACGGTCACCGGTCACCTCGTGCTTCACGAGCTTGCCGTTTCCGCTCACGCTGACGCCCCTCGGCACCTCCACGCGCAGCTCAGTCGCAAGCCTGATGTTTGGAAAGTCATGGATGGGGAACCATCCGCGGTTGGACTCGGGCTGGCCCTGGGTGTGCACTTCCGCGGCCTTGGGCGGACCGCCGTCCACGCCTGGCACGGGCGGCGAGAATGTCATGCCCTTGAGCGGATCGCGGATCACGTACTCCACCACGATCGCCGTTTCGGCCGGGGACTCTCCCGAGACGCCCGAGGCGGCGACCGGCTGAGGGAAGCGGACCTGGAGGACCTTGCCGTCGTGGGCATGCTCGAGCTTCTCGAGCGACTCGCCCTGGGGAAGCTCCGCATCGGAGCCGGCCTCTGGCGCGCGACCCTTGACCCGACCCACGCTGACGATCTCCAGGCCGTCCGCATCAAGGCGCAGCACATCCACCGGCAGCCCCGAGGGGCGCACGACCAGGAGCGCCCGCGCCTGCGCCACCTTGGACTCGAGATCGGCGAAGTTGAGGTCCACCCGCATCCGGACCCACTCGACCTTCGGCGAGGGCGGGAAGTGCTCCCGTCTTGCCGGACCTGCGTCCTGCGGGACCGCCGCCAGCGCCGGCCACGCAACCGCCGCCGACACAAGGGCTGCCGCGAGCACGCGCCATCCGGGGCGGATGGATGTCACAACCATGGGGGCGCGACCCCCGATCCGGTCGACCAGCGCACCGAACCGACCCGCCGCGCCAAGACCCCAAGCTCGAATTCCGTGAGTGCTCATCTTGATCGCCAACTCTACGGCGGAGTACGCTCCATCATGCCCTCCAACGGTCCCACATCCCGCGAATCCGCAGGTTCGGGGTGCGGTTTCCTCGCGCAGTTCGGCCAGAGCGAGGAGAGCAACGAGCACTTTTCGCCGGCGCCCTCCGGCTACGTGAAGGGCCGCACGAGGTTTGTCGTGGTGGTCGGCACCGTCATGAGCGGGCTGGGCAAGGGCATCTTCAGCTCGAGCCTCGCGAAGCTCCTCCAGGACAAGGGGCTCACGGTCGCCCCCATCAAGATGGAGGGCTACCTCAACATCGACTCGGGCACGCTCAATCCGTACCGGCATGGCGAGGTCTTCGTGCTCGAGGACGGCCTCGAGACCGACATGGACCTCGGCACCTACGAGCGCATCCTCAACCAGGACCTCTCGCGGCGCAACTTCGTGACGGCCGGGCAGATCTACACCGAGATCCTCGAGCGCGAGCGCCGCGGCGGCTACCTCGGTCGCGACGTGCAGATGATCCCGCACGTGACCGGCGCCGTGAAGATGAAGCTGCGCGAGCTCGCGATGAGCGGTCCAGGCGGCAAGCAGGTCGATGTGGTCTTCGTGGAGGTGGGCGGCACCGCAGGCGACTACGAGAACGGCTTCTACATCGAGGCGCTCCGCGAGCTCGCCTTCGAGGAGGGCGACGGGTCCACGTGCTTCGTCGCGCTCACCTACATCATCGAGCCTGCGATCCTCGGCGAGCAGAAGTCCAAGGCTGCGCAGCTGGGCATCAAGCGGCTCATGGAGGCCGGCGTGCAGCCGCAGATCGTGGCCTGCCGCGCGAAGAACCCGATCACGCCGAAGGTGCTCGAGAAGATCTCGATGTTCTCCAACGTGCCGATGAAGCGGGTCTTCTCGATGCACGACCGCGAATCGATCTACGTGATCCCCGACGCGATGCGCGGCGCGGGCCTCGACCGCGAGATCCTGTCGATCCTCGACCTGCACGACCGGGTCAACCCGGTGACCGAGGACGCGGCGCGCTCCCGCTGGAACGCGTTCGCGACGCGCCTCGCGGCCCCGCGGCAGCACCGCGTGACGCTCGGGATCACCGGCAAGTATGCGGCGCTGCGCGACGCGTACGCGTCCATTGACAAGGCGGTGGAGCACTGCGGCATCGCGCTCAGCGCCGATGTCGACCTGCGCTGGCTCGACACGAGCGACATCTCGACCGACGCGGATGCCGCGCGCGCGCTTGCGGGCTGCGACGCGGTCATCGTCCCCGGCGGGTTCGGGCACCGCGGCGTGGAGGGCAAGATCCGCTGCGTGCGATGGGCGCGCGAGCAGAGGGTCCCGTTCCTGGGCATCTGCCTCGGCTTCCAGGTCGCGGTGATCGAGTACGCGCGCCATGTGCTCGGGATGTCCGACGCGAACTCCACAGAGTTCGACCCGGCCACGACGCATCCCGTGATCTCCGAGCTCCCCGAGCAGAAGGCGATCGAGGGCATCATGGGCGGCACGATGCGCCTTGGCGCACAGGACGTCACCCTCGAGCCGGGCTCCTTTGCCGCGTTCCTCTACGGCGCGACGACGGTGCGCGAGAGGTTCCGCCACCGCTACGAGGTCGATCCGGCGTTCATCGCGAAGTTCCATGACAAGGGACTGGCCTTCTCCGGCCGCCATCCCAAGCACCCGATCATGCAGGTGCTCGAGCTGCCGCTGTCATCGCACCCCTGCTTCATCGGCGCGCAGTTCCACCCCGAGCTCACGAGCCGACCGCTCGCGCCGCAGCCCATGTTCATGGGGCTCATTGCGGCCGCGATCGCCCGCCTCGAGCCGGGATTCGCCGCGACGGACGCCGGACGACGCTGGGTCCGCTCGGCGGGCAGCCCGCTATACTCTTCCGCCTCCTCGGCGATGTAGCTCAGCTGGCTAGAGCGAGGGATTCATAAACCCTAGGTCGGCGGTTCGAGCCCGCCCATCGCCATTCCCCCATCCCATGCCGGCCTCCGGACCCTGCGACATCCTCCTCCACGTCGCGATGCTGTCGGAGGCGCGCCCCCTCCTCGAGCGGTTCGGCCTCGACGCCGCATCGCCCCTCGATGAGGCCATTCCGGCCCACGTGTGGCGCCGCAGCGGCGGAGGTTCGGTGGCGCTCGTCGTGCACGGCATCGACCCCTGCCACGCGTGCGACCGCATCGGGACCGAGACGGCCACGCTTGTGGCGCACCTGGCGATCAGGTCCCTGCGGCCGAGCCTCGTGATCAACGCCGGCACCTGCGGAGGGCTCGAGCGCGCTGGCGCGGCGATCGGCACGATCTACGTGCCCAGCCGCTACATGTTCCACGACCAGCGCGTGGACCTGCCTCGCTTCGGCGCCTTCGCGCGGAGCGTCATCGATGCGGATGCGCCCATTGCAGCGGGCGGCACATCGGCGCCTGCCGGGGATCCGCGCGCCGCGGCTGCGGCTGCGGCCGCGATCGGCGCGGGGCGCGGGACGCTGAGCACGGGATCGAGCCTCGATGTCACGCCGGGCGAGATGGATCTCTTCGGCCGTGAGGGCGTGGTCGCCAAGGACATGGAGGGCGCTGCGATTGCGCGCGTCTGCCGCGACCTGCGCACGCCGCTGGTGGCCGTGAAGGCGGTGACCGATCTCGTCGACCATCACGCCGACACGGCGGCGCAGTTCGTGCGCAACCTGGCCTTCGCCACGCAGTGCCTCAGTGGCGCGCTGCAGAGCCTGATCCATGCGCTCGCGCCGCACGCTCGCGTTCCGTAGGATTGCGCATCCTGCCCCCGTAGCTCAGCTGGATAGAGCACCGGTTTCCTAAACTGGAGGTCGTTGGTTCGAATCCAACCGGGGGCGTTCGACGGGCGGGCGTGCCATGCCCTGCCGAGCGGCGAACGGCTCAGCCGGGCGCACCTGCCGCCCGGTGACCGTCAGGGACGCTCGACGTAGTCGGGGTAGCGCCCGCCCTTGGCGCGATCCGACTTCGCCTGAACGAAGTACAGGATCGTCCAGAAGGCGAGGAAGACGAGCCAGAGCGCATTCGCGAAGAGGACTTCCTTCATGGTGGACCTGATCTGCGATGATAGCGCTGCGGGCCAGCCGCAACCGATGGACGACCCCCTCTTCAACATCGTGCTCTACCAGCCGCAGATCCCGCAGAACACCGGCAACATCGGCCGCACCGCCATGGCGACGCATTGCCGACTGCACATCGTGCACCCGATCTCGTTCTCCATGGACGAGAAGGCGCGGCGCCGGGCAGGTCTGGACTACTGGCATCGCGTCGACTGCCGCGAGCACGCCTCGTGGGAGTCGTTCGTGGCGCACGAGCGGCCGGCGAGGCTGTGGCTCTTCACGACACGCGGCACGCAGCCCCACTGGGACGCGGACTTCAGGCCGGGCGACTACCTGCTCTTTGGGCAGGAGCAGCACGGAGTCCCCGATGCGGTGCACGGATGGGTTGACCGCACCTACGGGGCGCCGCACCGGCTCCGCCTGCCCATGGTTGCCGATCCAGCCGCACGCAGCCTCAACCTCGCCACCGCCGTGGCATGCGGCGTCTATGAGGGGCTCCGGCAGGCCTGCGCAGCAACTGGCCGCCTGCCTGCGCCGTATATTGGCTCAACCGCATGAGCACGAATCGACCCGCCGTCCGCGCCTCGCGCGGCTTCACCCTGATCGAGCTCCTGGTGGCCGTAGGCATCATCGTGGTGCTCATCGGCATCCTGCTGCCGGCGCTCGGCAAGGTGGCGCAGAAGTCGCGCGCGACCAGCAGCGCCAGTGCGATGAACGAGTTCGCCAAGGCGTGCGAAGCCTTCCAGCAGCAGTTCGGCTACCTCCCCGGCATCGTGCCTGAGGACATCCTGGCGCAGACGCCGAACGCGCCGATCAGCGGCACCGAGAACGCGATCTTCCACCTCATGGGTGGCGCGATCCGCAGCGATGACCCCAACTACGCGGGCGCTGGCGGCACTGAGCTGACCTTCGGCAACGCGGCGATCGGGCAGGTGAGGATCAAGGTCGACACATCGCAGATCGGCAAGGGACCGCGCGTCGAGGGCAAGCAGTACGCCGCCTTCTTCGCGCCCAAGGAGCGCTTCTTCAAGCCCGTCCGCGGGCAGATGAACGAGTCGGTGGTCATTCCCGACCTCGTGGACTCCTGGGGCAACCCAGTCATCTACTTCAGGTCCTCCCGAGGCGCCGGGCCGCTTGCAGGCTCAAGCGCCACGGTCGGCAGCAGCGGATCGCCCCAGTTCTGGCTCGATACAGCACGACCGTACGTGACGAGCCCAGCGCTCGTCGGCAGCGGCGGCGATCAGGCGAACACGCAGACCGGAAGCATCTTCAACTCCTCCGGGAACATGAGCGGCACGCCCGCAGGCGTGTACGGGCTCGCCCAACTGATCCGTGCACCGAGCGTTGGCCGCTTCGCTGCCAACGAGAACGGCACGGGGGATGCGACGGCGGCTCTGTCAGGCGCACCACGAGGAAAGTTCGTGCTGATTTCCGCAGGCCCCGACGGCATCTACTACGGCCTGAAGGACGGACCTGGCGCGCAGAACTACGCGTTCCCCAACAGCGGCGCCTACTTCATGCCCGACCTGCCGTCGAAGTACGACGACATCACCATTTTCGGCGGCGGCTGACGCGCTCAGCCCTTCGGCGGGGCCGGCGGCGGATCGAACGGATAGTCCCGGTTCTGCGGTGGCTCTGCGCCGGGAGGAGCCTTCGGCGGCGGCGGCTGATCTCCACCGCCGCCACGCGGTCCTCGACCGCCACGACCGCGTCCGCCGCCTGGGCCCATCGGCGGTCCGCCCTGACCATCTGGCGAGCCGGCGCCCGGACCGCCCGGACCGCCGGGACCGCCGGGACCGGCACCATCAGGTCCGCCTGGTCCGCGACGCGGGCCGCCCTCGCGGCGACGCTCCTCCGCGCGCTTCTGATTCGCCGCAAACGCATCCTTGAAGGCGGCCTGCTGCTCGGGCGTCAGCACCGCGAACACGCTCGCCTGCATCGCCTTCCCGTCCGGCATCGTCTTGCGGAGCGCCTCGCCCTTCTCGACGAGCGCAGGATCGGGCTTGCCGTCACCTTCACGCATGGCGCGCATGCCCTGCTCGATCTCGCGGAGCTGCTCGCCATTCTTCTCGCGCCATGCCTTGCGCTGCGCCTCGAAGTCCTTGCGGATGGACTCGATCTTCGCGCGCTGGTCGTCGCTGAGGTCGTCCATCATGTCGGCGATCGTCATCATGAAGATGCGCTCCTCGCCGATCGCGCGGCGCATGGCCGCACCAGGGGGTTCCTGCATCGAGCCGCGCTCGCCGCGCGCACCGCCGCCGAAGGCCGGACCGCCGCCCTCGCTGCCTGGGGGAACCTTGGGGCCAGAGAGCACGCCCTTGTCGCTCGCTCCAGCATCCCCCGCTGCAGGATCCTTGCCTTGGGCAGGGGCGCCCGGCGCCGAGGCGGGTGGGCTCGCGGGCGGGCTGCCCATCGGCGTGTCATCGCCGAAGCTGACGACCGAGAGGCAGAGCGGCAACGCGAGGGCCGCGGTGAGGAATGTGGATCGGATGGTCGTGATCTGGGTCATGGATGCCTCGCGAGGGGTTGGTGCGCTCGTGTCGAGTGCCTGAAACGTGCGGCGCTTGCCGCAACGCACCTCATTGTCCCACCCGGCGCGGGATGGGACACCCCTCCCTACCATTTCCCTCCCACCCGCCTCTGGAGCCCACATGCCCCTGACCGCCGACCAGATCAACGCCGCCATGAGGACCGTGAAGGACCCCGACATCGGGAAGGACCTCGTCACGCTGGGCATGGTCAAGGGCGTGGCGGTCAGCGGCGATGACGTGACCGTGGACATCGAGCTCACCACCCCTGCATGTCCCATGAAGGACAAGATCCGCGGCGATACGGAGGCCGCGATCGCGCATGCGGCGCGCGCCGCTGGGGCTCCCGCCCCGCGCGTCCACGTCAACTTCACCGCCGACGTCCGCAAGGCCAACGAGAAGACCAAGGACGGCCACAACCCCCTGCCGCTCGTGCGCAACGTGATCGCTGTGGGCGCGGGCAAGGGCGGCGTCGGCAAGAGCACCGTCAGCGTGAACCTCGCGGTGGGACTTGCGCGATTCGGCGCCAGCGTTGGCTATCTCGACGGCGACATCTACGGCCCAAGCGGCCCCACCATGCTCGGCCTCGACGACATCCCGACCGCGGCCCGCGGGAGCATGCTCATGCCCTTCGAGGTCCACGGCATCAAGGCAATGACGATCGGCAAGCTCGTCGATCCCGACAAGGCGCTCGTGTGGCGCGGACCGATGGCGCACGGCGCCTTCAAGCAGCTCGCGACGCAGACCGAGTGGGGCGCGCTCGACTACCTCGTGATCGACCTTCCGCCGGGCACCGGCGACGTGCCGCTCACGCTGTCGCAGCTGCTTCCGCTGACTGGCGCGGTGATCGTCTGCACCCCGCAGCGCGTGGCCCAGGACGACGCGCGCCGCGCCGTGCGCATGTTCGAGCAGCTTGGCGTGCCGATCCTGGGCGTCGTCGAGAACATGAGCTACTTCATCGGCAACGACGGCGTCACCTACGACATCTTCGGCCGCGGCGGCGCGGAGGTGATGGCTCAGGTGATGGGCCTGCCCTTCCTCGGCCGGCTGCCCATCCACATGAAGCTGCGCACCAACAGCGACGAGGGCACGCCCAGCCGCAACTGGGATGCCGACCCGACCCTCGCGGCGGAGCTCGACGCGATCTGCCAGAACACCGCCGCGCAGGTCTCGATGGCCGCCATGCACGGGCGCCTGCAGATGCCCACGATCAGCGTCACCGGATGACGCGAGGGGTCGATCCGCACGACGGGACGCGCGCGAGATGGCCACGGCACCGATGACCCTGCACCATGCGGCCGGACGATGGTCCTGGGCGTTCCTCGCCGCGCTGGCGCTGGCGCTCGCGCTCCAGGTGGCTGCGCTCACGCTTCCGTTTGTGCGCGTGTCGGTCGTGCTCGCGGGCGCCGAGGACTACCGCCTGACGCACACCGTGCAGCTGATGTGGGACGCGAAGCTCTACGGGCTCGCGGCGCTGATCGCCGGATTCTCGGTGATCTTCCCCTTCGTCAAGATCGCCGGCATCGCGCATGCGTGGCTGCTCATGCGCCCTGGCGCGAGCCGCACGCGACTGACGGCGGCCCTCGCAGCCCTCGGCAAGTGGTCGATGATCGATCCGCTGGCGGTGTGCCTCCTGGTGGTGTTCGCCAGCGACCAGTGGGCCGTGTCTGCGGACACGAGGCCTGGCGTCATCTGCTTCCTCGCGGCGATCACGGTGGCCATGGCGCTCGGCGCGATCGCGCAGCACATGGACCGGCATGTGCGCGCTCCCGTGCCGCAGTCGCGCGCCAGTTCCCAACCCTCCCGCGCCCGCGCGACCAGTGCGCTGGCGCGACCCTGGTCCTGGCTGCTTCCCGTGATGCTGGCGCTCTCCGCGGCGGCGTTCGCAACGACACTTTCCGCCCCGCTGCTCCAGATCCACCAGTTCCTGCTCAAGGACAGCGCATTCGGGCTGCCCCAGGCCGGGCAGGCGCTCTTCGCGCATGGCCAGTGGGCGCTCGGCGTGCTCGTGTGGGGCGGGCTGATCGCGGCGCCTGCCGCCGTGATCGCCGCACAGCTGGCGCTCTGGATCTTCCCTGCGACGCCCGCACGCCACTCGACGCTCTGGCACGCCATCGCGACAGTCCGCGAGTGGTCGATGCTGGAGGTCTTCGCCGTCGCGCTTGCGCTCTTCCTCTCCGAGGGAGGCTCGTTCATCCGCACCGAGGCGCGCACGGGATTCTGGCTGCTCTTCGCGGCGATCGGGGCGCAGCTCGCCGCCAATCTCGTGGCATGGCTCGCCTTCCGGCGCTCGCTGGCGCGTGCCGCGGCGACACACGCGGCGTGACCGCGCGCACGGCTTGACGCGCCCATCGGTACCCCCGCTGCGCTCAGCGGTACTCGGCGCGAAGCGTGCGGAGCGCGCCGAGCAGCGCGTCAAGATGCGACGTCTCGTGGGCCGCTGAGATCTGCACGCGCAGGCGCGCATGGCCCTCGGGCACCACCGGATAGCCGAAGCCGATCACGAAGACGCCAAGCTCGAGCAGCCGCTTGCTCATCGCGATCGCCTTCGCCGTGTCGTGCACGACGATCGGGCAGATCGCCGTCTGGCTCTCGAGCACCTCGAATCCAACATCGCGGATGCCCGCGCGCGCATAGGCGACGTTGTCGCGCAGCTTGGCCACGCGCTGCGGCTCGCGCATCAGGATCTCGATCGCCTTGTCCGCGCTGCACGCAATCGTCGCGGGCAGCGCGTTCGAGAACAGCGTCGGGCGGCCGCGCTGCACCAGCAGGTCCATCGCCGCACGCGATCCCGCGATGTAGCCGCCCGCGCCGCCGCCGAGCGCCTTCCCGAGCGTGCCGGTGAAGTAGTCCACGGTGGCGCCGGACATCCCCCAGTGCTCATGAGTCCCTCGGCCCGTGCGGCCCATCACGCCCGTGCCGTGCGAGTCGTCGACGACCAGCATCGCGCCGAACTCGTCGCAGAGCCTGCGCATCGCGGGCAGGTCGGCGATGTCGCCCTCCATGCTGAAGACGCCGTCGGTGACGACCCAGACCGTGCCGGTCATGTCAGGATTGGCGCGCGCCTTCTGCAGCTGCTCGCGCAGCGCAGGGATGCTGCTGTGCCGGTACACGGTCTTCAGAAGGCCCTTCTTGATGACCGCGGCCAGCCGGATGCCGTCGATGATCGAGGCATGGTTGAGCTCGTCGCTGATGATGATGTCCCCGGGCTCGCAGAGCGTCGGGAAGATGGCCTCGTTGGCGTTCCAGCAGCTCGTGAAGGTGTACGACGCCTCGACGCCGTACAGCTGCGCGATACGGGCCTCGATGCGCTCGTGGCAGTCGAAGGTGCCGCAGATGAAGCGCACGCTCGCGGTGCCTGCGCCGTAGCGCTTGAGCCCCTCGATGCCGGCGGCGACGACATCAGGGTGGTTCGCCAGGCCGAGGTAGTTGTTCGAGCAGAAGCACGCGACCTCGCCGTAGCCGCGCAGGCGCACCGTCGCGTCCATCGGGCCCTCGATCGTCTGCAGGCGCTTGAGCTGCCCCGTCTGCTCGAGGCTCCTGAGGATCTCGTCCGTGCGCGAGGGGAACGTCGGCGCTGCCATGGTCGTCATGGACCCAAGTCTAGGGGCGGCGCAGCCCGCGGCCGGGCCACGCGCCGACCAGGCTCATGCCCCGCGCAGGTGACGAGTCACCTCGGCGCGGAGCGCCGCGATGTCCTGCAGGTAGCGCTCACGGCGCTCGCCGCGCGCGACCTCAAGCTGGTGATGCCTGAACGCGAGCAGCGTGGCCGCGCGCACGTAGGGCTCGTGCGGCACGTGCAGCTCGAGCCATCCCCGTCGCCTGCGACGGGACCAGTACGGGATGATGGCTGCATGCTCCGCGGGCAGCACCCCGAGTGACGCCTCGGCGAGCAGGTGCCGCCGGATGACCGCATGCTCGCGGCGCAGCGAGAGCTGCGTCAGCCCGAACATCGTGGCGCTTGCCCCGATCACGATGATGATCCCCAGCGCAAGCAGCAGCGGGCTGGCCTCCCCGATCAGCTTGAACTCGACCGCCATGGCCATCCCGTTCCAGATCGCGTGATTGGCGATCGCGAGCGCAAGGCCGAGGGCCGGCCAGACGAACCACCGCGCTGCGCCGGCGCGGTGGCATGCGTACCCGATGGTCATGCCCAGGATGCCGCTGCTGATGCAGTGCACGAGCGCGGACAGGAATGTGCGCAGGAACACCACCATGATGACCGCGCCTGTGCCCATCTTCGATGCGCCAACCGCATAGACCGCATTCTCGACGATCGCGAAGCCGAGTCCGGTTGCGGCACCGTAGATGAGGCCGTCGGTCTCGTTGTCGATGTGCCTCGTCAGGAGGAGCGCGGCCAGCACCACACCCTTCGTGAGCTCCTCGACGACCGGCGCGACCACCACGGCAGTGAAGGCCTGGCCGCCCGACTCGCCGGCCACTGCCGTCGCGCCGATCGCAAAGGGCACGCTGCACAGGCACCCGAATGACGTGCCGCCGATGGCACCCCACGCGAAGACAAGAAGCAGCATCCAGAGCGGCTCGCGCTCGTAGCGGTCGAGCCACCAGATCACGAGCAGGTAGCCCAGGATCACCAGGCTTCCAGCAATGACCGCCGCGACCATGATGCCGTTCATGCTGGACTAACTCCCTTCGGGCACCGCACGCAGGCCGATCGCCCGCGCCGCACCGACCATGGCGGAATCGAGCGTGGCGATGGGCGCGCGCAGCTCGCTGGCAAGCGAGAGGTAGATGGCGTCGTAGATGCCCACCCTCGCGAGCTCGGCGATCTCGAACGCACGCGCGAGCCGTGCCCCGCCGGACATCGGCTCCAGGGACAGGTCAATCAGCGCGAACCTCCGCATGAGCTCGCTCCACACCTCCCCCGAGGGAAGCGCGGCAAGTGACCCAGGGACCGCCGTGGACTTGGACGCGCCGCGCTGCCGCGCGCTGGTGCGCCGGCTCGAGATCACTGCGCTCGCGACCTCGATCGCGATCAGGTCGGGCGCGACAAGGCCGCCACGCGCCTCCCTAGCCACCTGATCCATCGCATCCCCGACTTCCGACTCGCCCAGCAGCACTCCCGCCACGAGGGACGCATCGATCACGATCACAGAAGCCCCTCCCTCATGCGTTGCTTGAGCGCGGTCCAGTCAAACCGCTCGCCGCGGCGCCGCATGGCCTCCCGGTCGGGCGCACCTGAATCGCGCAGCATCTGCAGGCGCGCGCGCACACTCGGTGCCGCGCCCTCGGCACCGCCCGAATACGAACGCAGGCGTGCGATGCGCCTGCCGTGGCGGACGATGATGATCTCCTCGCCGCGTTCCACGAGGTCGAGCAGCTCCGAAAGCTTGGCCTTCGCCTCCGTGAGGCTGACACTCCGGGCAATCATGCACGGAGTGTATATGACTAGTCAGACTAGTCAATGCAAGCCTGCCGTCACTTGCGCTGATCGGTGTCGATGTCCGGCGTCGTGTTCCAGGGACGCGTCCACCCGGGGCGCTCCACCCGCGTGCGAAGGATCACCGTGTTGTCGAGGTCGAGGTCGCCTGTCCAGATCCATTTCGCGCCCGAGAAGTCGTGGCCGAAGAAGGGCTCCTTCGGCTGGATCCGCTCCTGCGCGTACTCCACCGCGCTCGACCACGAGGAGTCGTCGAAGCCCGGGCGCATCCAGCCTTCGGGCAGCGGTTCCGTGCGCACCTTCGGATCGGACGTGTTCCGGTCGATCGGGCCATGCATGAAGCACTTGGCCTTCCACGATGCGCTCGTCACAGTGCCATCGCCGAACTTGAGGATGAAGCCTCCGTCGCCGATCTGCCGCCCGTACTCGCATCCGGTGGCAGGATCGGCGTTGTCCTTGGCGAGCACCGCAACCGTCATCGGGTACTCCGGAAGCATGTCGACCGACACGACGTTGTGCGGCAGGAAGTCAATGCTGTCCACAGCGACCTCCTTGCCATTGACGTACAGCACAAACCAGTTGTCCGCGTACATCGACGCGCGCACCGTGTCCTTCATGGTGGGCTTGACGATCCCGTCCTGCTGCGGAGGCTTGCGGCCACCGCCCCCCTTCGGCCGCTGCTGCTGGGCGGTCCCGAGCATGACGCAGGCAAGGCCTGCGATGGCGCACGCGCACACCAGCTGCCGGCTGAAGCCCGATTGTCCGCTCTCCATGTTCACTGCGCTCCCGCCTTGGCGGATTCGCCTGCAGCCGCTGCGCGCCGCGGCGTGACCGTGTAGCTGTCCACCACAGCCCCATTGGGCTGCGCGGGCCGGCCGCGACCGTCCTCGCCGCGCGCGGCCCGGCCATCGCGTACATCACCGCCCGCGGGTCCATCGATGGCGGTCCGCACGAACTCGACCTTCGACTCCCCGGGCGCGACGCTCACCCGCACGTGCCCTGGGCTGCCGTGAATCACCCCGCTCGCGTACCCGTAGTGGCTCGCGCTACGGGTGTTTCCCGCGAGATTCCCAGGCTGCGGCACGCACTGGTAGTGGATTCCGTCGCGTTGCCCATGAACGTACAGGTGATCATGGCCATGGAACACGGCAGATACCCCATGCTTCACGAGCATGTCGTGGATCGGCATCGGCCATCCGGCGCGGTGCTGCGCGAATCCTGGGGAACCGTCGGCATTGAGTCCGCCCCACTCGAAGAACGGAACGCTCTCCACCCCACCCCGCGACTCCGTGCCGCCAACTCCTCCGACAAGATGGTGGATGAACACGAAGACATACCGCGCGTCCGATTGCTCGAGAGTCCGCTGCAGCCAGTCGTACTGCTGGCGGCCAAGCGTGCGCGACCAGCTCTGGTCTGTGGGCTTCAGCGGCTCGCCATCGGTCCGACCGGCGCCCGGACCGCTCCGTGCACCATCAGCGCCACGAGCTGCGCCGCCATCGGCCGCGCGTCCACCGCCACCCTCTCCACGGCCGCCGCCCTCGCCGCGGCCGCCACCACCACCCCGCCTGCGCTCTGTCGTAGACCAGAACGGGTCAAGCACGATGAACTGGGCATCACCCCACCGAAACGAGTAGTAGTTCGCGCCGCGTCCATCTGCGAAGTCGGTGCGGCCTGTGTACATGCTGCCGTCCACGACCGGTGCGGGGAAGCGGCTGGTGCGCTCGCGGTAGGACCACGGGCCGATGTCGTCGGCGCCGGTGCCGGATTCGCCCTTCTCGCCATCATGGTTGCCGAGCACCATGAAGAGCGGCATGGCGCGGCACGCCACGCCGAACCAGTAGCGCTGCGCGTCATACTGGGCCTCCGCCTGCGCGAACTCGGCTCCGCGCTTGTCGGTCATGAACGTGTCCCCAAGGTCGACGAGGAAGTCTGCACGCTCGTCGCGCATGTTGAGGAGCGTCCTTTCGTACGCGGCAGGAGTCACGCCTTGGTCGAGGTGCGAGTCGGCCTGCACCGCGAACACGAACGGCTTGCCCGGCGATCGCACGGTGCCGAAGGACTGCTCCTCTCCGAAGGCCGGCGAGGATCCAGACTCAGCGCGCCAGCCAAATCGGTAGCGGTAGGTCGCATCCTGCGCGAGCCCATCCATCACAAAGTTCGCGGCCTTCGCCGGCGCCATGGCCTGCTCAGCCGTCGCGCGCCGTGCCGTGTCCCCCTCGCGCCAGTACTCCACGAATCCGGTGCGGGGGGTCGCCGCCATGACGCTCGCGGTCATGGCGTTTCGTGTGGGCTGCGCAAGCACAATGCTGTGGTCGTGCTGAGGCACCTCGGTCTTGAAGGCAGTCATGCGCGCCATCAGCGTGCTGCGCGCGTTCTCGCCTTGCGCCCCCGCAGGCGCGCTTGGCGGGTTCTCCGCCGAGCCCCCCGACTGGCCCTGCCGCTGTCCGCGGCCCTGCCCTTGACCTCGGCGTTGCCCCCCATCTTGGCCGCCTTGGCCGCCCTGCCCCCTTTGGCCGCCCTGACCGCCTTGGCCACCCTGACCGCTGCGCGGCTCGTCCGCGCCCGCGGTGCGCGCATACTTCAGCTCGAGCACTCCGGTCGCCAACGTGATGTCCTTCATCGCGGCAAGCAGCTCCTCGCGCGTCGGCGAAGCGCTCGTCAGCTTGGGTTCCCCAGAGAGGGCATACACCGTCGCGATGTACGACTTCTCACCCGGACCCTGCGAGCATGGCGGCGCGTACTCAGCCCGGCGACCCACGTTGTTGAGCCCGAACTTGCCCACTGCCTTGTCGCCCTCGGCGATCGAGGCTGCGTCCGCCGGAATGCCGTAGCGCACGAGATAGATTCGCTCGAGACCGTCGGTGGTGATGTGATGGACCGTGAGGGCCACGCTCTTCGTGCCCGCGGGCAATCCCGTCCATGCAAATGGCGGCGACACCGACGCTCCATCGCATGTGTACTTGGCGTCGAGCAGGCCATTGGCTCCCAGCCCTGCCGACGAGAGCACGATCCCCGACGGCGATCCGGCGGGTGCGCCCGCCGGGCGGGTCCCGGCGCCGCCGCGCTGCCTACCTCCCGGACCACCGCCCGCACCGCCGCGACCCTCGCGCGGCTGACCTCCCTGGCCACCAGCACCATCCGGGCGGTCCGCACGGCCACCGCGCGAGCGCGGCGCGTGCTCCTCCATGCGCTTCTCGCCATCGGGACCCACGAACTCGAAGATGACCTTCCCACCATCCTCGACGCGGTAGTTCACGAATGACGCCCTGCCGCCGACCTCGTAGCGCAGCGACCAGGCCCTCGGCCCCACCTGCTCGAAGCCTGTGATCGATGCTCCACGCAGCGGCGGCAGCGCTGGCCGCACGCCATTCGCGCGCGGCTGCGGGACGACCTGCGTATCGGTGCCGCTGCCCTCGATCTGCACCTTGCCCCGAAGTCCGCCGTTGATGTACGGGAACGCCTTCGATGCGTGGTAGTGGTAGAAGCGCGTGCCGCCTCCGAACCCGTCGCCCTTCGCGACCTCGCAGTAGTGCCCGTTGATCTCATCGAGCGGCTCGGTCGATCCGAGCGGGCATGCGAGGTCATCGCCTGCCTTGGCATTGCCGTCGAAGAGCCCGTAGATCGGGAACCCGTCGAGCGCGTAGGCGATCGGCTTGCCCTTGCCCACGACCCTCTCGATCGCGAGCGGCGCCGCGTGGTAGTGGTAGTCGTCGCCGCGACCGCAGTGCCCGCCGTACTCGTCGAGCTCGCCGATCTGGTAGCTGTCTCGCCCGCCATTGTTCAGCGCGTTGAAGATCGGGATGCCATTCGCCGCGAGCGCCACAGCGCCTCGCATGAGTGCGCTCTTCCCGAGGATCGGGCGCTCCGCAATCTCGGGCTTGAGCGGAATCTGCCACGCGTTCGAGCCCGTGTAGGGCTGCGGCAGCGGAACCTGCTGCTGCCATGCGCGGATGCCCACCATCATCCGCGTGTCCAGCGGCGGGTGGGGCAGCCCATCCGACTCCACGTAGAGCCAGCGGTCGTCGAAGCGCGTCTTCACGAAGGGTCCGAATGCATCGAAGATCGCAGCCTGCGGAGGCTTTGCGGCCCCGCCCTGCGCCACGCTCGGCAACGACTCGCCCGTCACGCCCGTCGACGCGAGGGCAATCGACGCGCCGTTGACCCGCCACTCGTTGATGGCCCGGATCTCCGCGATGCGTGCCTCGGCGATGGCACGGTCCTCGCCGTCAAGTTCGGCCAGAGGTATCGACACGATGCCGCCGGAAGCCGTGTCAACCGCCACGCTGCCCCCGCGCGCGTGCAGGAAGGAACCCTCAATGCGCTCTCCCGTGCGCACGTTCGTCCATGTGCGCGCCTTCACGTGATCGTGAGCGTGCGCGTGCGCGTGCGCGTCGCCGGAGCCGCTGTCGCCCGGAGGGTGCGCGGCGGCAACGGACATGACGAGCAGCGCCGCTGCTGACGCGCCGGCAATTGCGACCTGCCTCATCAGTTGTCTCCCTTGGGCTTCTGCCCCTGCTGCTCCTGCTGCCGGCGGCGTCCACCGCCCTGGCCTTGCCCGCCGCCCTGGCCTCCGCCCTGGCCTCCGCCACGACCACCCTTGCCGCGACCGTCCTCCGCACGATCGGGTGCGGTTCCCGTGCCGGCACCGGGAGCGGTGTTGACCCGTGCCATCGGCGCATCGACCGCCTTCAGGTACGCGTCCAGCCGCGATTCGAGGTCCTTGACCACATCGGGCTGCTGCGCTGAGAGGTCGGTCGACTCGCTCCGGTCCTTTGCGAGGTCATACAGCGACACCCGACCGGAGTCGTAGTTGCGCACCAGCTTCCAGGATCCGAGGTAGAAGGCGGACGCGGGACCCCCGTTGTTGAGGTCGTAGTGGGGAAAGTGGATGGCGATCCCCTCGTAGGGCCTGCTGACAGCACCGTTGCCTGCGCGAAGCACCGCAGCCAGACTGCCGCCCTCCATCGCGTTGCGCTGGTCGAGCTTTGCGGCCTCCGTTGGAGCCGCACCCGCGAGGTCAAGGATCGTGGGCAGCAGGTCCATGTTCGTGGCACGGACATCGGTCACCTTGCCCGCCGGGATGCCGGGACCGTACGCGATGAATGGCACGCGGATGCCGCCCTCGCTGACGCTGCCCTTGCCGCCTGAGAATGGCGGATTCGCCTGCGAACGGCCGCCCCCTCCGCCGCCCTGCGCCCCGTGGTCGGCGCTGTAGAAGACATAGGTGCGGTCCGCGATGCCAAGTTCCTTGACCGCCGCCAGAACGCGACCGAGCTGAGTGTCGACATCCCGTGCGCCTGCAATCGCACCCATTGGCTTGCCGCTGACGCTCGGGACGAGCGCCTTCGCGGCGGAGAGCGCCTCAGGCGTGGCCTCTTGCTCTGCACCAAAACCGTAATGCGACAGCTGCAGGTAGAAGGGCTTGCCCGCCTTCACCTGCTCACGCATGAAGGCGATGCCACGGTCGGTGATCGCCAGAGCCTGCTTCGGGTTAGGCGCGACGCCGCGCTCGGGTCCCTGATTGCTGTTGTTGCCGTCGCAAAGGTCGAATCCCACCGCACTCGGCGCCTTGCGGCCCACGTGCCACTTCCCGAAGTGGGCGCTCGCGTAGCCGAGGTCCTTGAGCACGGCACCGGTCGTGCGCACGCCCGCCGGAAGGTCCGCCTCGGGCTCCGGCGGGATCGTGCGCATCAGCTTGTAGCGCTCCTCGACCGCCCCGCCACCCGGCTCATTCTGGTAGGTCATGCGCAGCTTGGAAGGCCCAATTCCGGTGACCCAGCTTGCGCGGGATGGCGTGCAGCGGGGGGCCGACACGTAGAAGTCGCTGAACCGCATTCCCTCCTTTGCAAGCGCCTCGAGGTTTGGGGTGAGTCCTGCCGGCCTTGCGCTGCTCGGCGGCTGGCCGTCCATATCCACGGACGTGCTCGACCATCCCTGCGCCTCCGCCTGGACGAATATGAAGTTCGGCCTCGATGCGGCATCGGGACCCTTCGGCGGAGGCGCCTGGGAGGCTCCCCCTGCGACAATAGCGACGGCGATTGCGAGCGCAGGAACTGCGGGACGGCAAGGGATCATGAGTTCATTCCTCCAGCACCGACCGACCGTCGTCGTGGTGCGCGTTGTGCGAGAAGTAGTCGTCTGCCACAGGGGACGTGTCCACGAGCTCGAAGGTGACTGCGCGCGGCCCACCCCGTGCCTGGGGCAGCTGCCCCATCCGCATCGTCCGGATCATGCCCGACTCGGGGTCGTACTCGATCTCCACAGTGCGCGGCCCTCCCCTCGAGTCCGCGCGCCGAGTGGCCACGATGCGCGGCCACGGATGTCCAGCAGCCGGCTCCGCGGGCTCGATCGCGACCGAGTAGCTCGCGGCGAGATCCGACAGGCTCTCGTGCGGGTTGATGAACGGCAGGTCGTGCTGGCTGCCCGGCAGGGCGCCGCTGAAGCGGCGCGCATCGCTGCTGGTGCGGACCGACCCTTCCGCCGGCACGATCCACGCACGGCTGCCGTCGCAGCCGGATACCACCGGCCTTCCCCTCTCGTCCGTGCGCAGCAGCACGTACTGGTTTGGGCCGCGCACGGTCAGGACAGCGCCGTCGATCGGCACCTGCCTGCGCCGGCCGTCCTTGACGCGCGCATCTGCGAGAGGCAGGGGCTCTTCCCGGCGCTTCCCCGACGGCTTGGCGACCGAATCGACCCGAAGCGCGTAGGTGCGGTCGCCACCGCGCGCTGTCGCCACGATCCTGGCCAGCACATCGCTTGCATCGGCGCTGGGCACGGTGCGCACCGATGCCCATATGACCAGCGCCGCTACAGCCATCGCGGCCGCGACCGCGGACACGCGTCGAAGCGCATGCACGATCCTCCAGCGCCTCGCATGCGCGCGTCCGGCTGGCACATCGAGGTACTGCCTGTCGAGCGCATCGTGGAGCATGGCCATGCGCGCCACCTCGCGGGCCGCCGCAGGATCCCCCTCCATCGCCGCGCTCAGGTCGGCCGCACCCTGCTCGGAGATGGTGCCGTCGAGCAGCTGGCTCGCAAGCCCGCGGATGTCGGCCGCACTGTCGCTCACGCGGGTCCTCCCGTCGCAGCGGCACGGATCTGCCGCTCGATGCACTCGCGCAAGGCCTCCCGGATGCGCTGAAGCGACTTGGACACGGTGTTCGAGCTGAGTCCCATCAGCTCGGCGATGCGCGCCGGCTTGAGGCCAGTGCGGTAGCGCAGCTCGCACATCTGCCGCTGACGGCCATCGAGCCGCTTGAGGCACGCATCAAGGTGGTCGGCGGCGGCACGCTCGGCCGGCTCAACGTCCGCGATCGCCGCTGCAAGGCTGTCCTGCGCGGCCTCGGTCAGGGGCGCAGGGAAGCGCATGCGCCGCCTTCTTGCGTCGTATGCGGCACGACGCGCAAGCGTGAGCGCCCATGGCAGGAATGGCCTCGACGGGTCGTACGAGCCGTACGACTCGAGGATCCTCGCCACCGTGTCCTGCAGCACCTCATCGCGGAGGTCCCGGTCGCCAACGAGCGCGTGCACAAAGGCGCTCACCGCCGGCTGTGCGGCGGTCCACAATGCGACGGCATCGGCTGCGCGCGGATCCACGGAGGTGAATTCTCCGCCTGCCGGCATTCGTGACGCACAAAGCGCGGACTTCCCCGAACATTGTCCGCACCCGCAACCTGAGCCGGCCT
>JBIIIL010000125.1:0-7565 GCA_044234825.1 Phycisphaerales bacterium | reverse complement strand
GGTTGCAGACCGCAGGCGTCCCGTACCCTGATCCCTATGCGGAACTCTTCCCGGACCTTGCTGGCGTGGGCCTTGATGGTGGTCCTTGGCGTGCTGTGGGTCAAGTCCGATGATTTGGCGGGGTTTCTGCGCAACCAAGCCGGAATCGATGAGGTCGAGGGTCCCGCGGGAGAGCCGGGTCCTGGCGAGGCAGGGCAGTCGGCTGGCCCACAGGATGCCGGGGAGGTCGGTCCGATCGTGAGCGACCGTCAAGCGGTCCTCGGCCGGATCACGCTCGCCATGGCCGAGTGGCTGCCGTCGGCCGATGGTGCCTCGAACCCGATGCTGCAGCAGCAGTATGCGCCGCTGAGGGACTCGGCAGACCCGGTGGACCGCCTCTGTGCCGCTGCGCTCGATGCGCGATTTGGCGATGCCGTGCAGGCCCTAGAGACCACTCGGGAGCTGGCGCAGCAGGAGGCCGACTGGCCGGAGTTCGCTGAAGCCGCATCGCGCCAGGCGGAGGTGATCGCCGCCATGATTGCGCGGCAGCAGGGCACGGATGCGGAGATCGACCCCGCGCTCCTCGAGTCGCTGCAGGGATCGATGGGCTGGTACGGCGTGTTCCTGTCCGACACGCTTGAGCCCGACCCGTCGTTTCGGGCGCGAGAGTCTGCCTCGGCGATGCGGATCGTCGCGGCACTCGGCGGGTTCGGCTGCCTGATCGTGCTCGGGGGCATCGTCGGCCTCGTGTGGCTTGCCGTTGCCGGGTGGCGTGCGATCTCGAATCCCACCGCACTGGCGCGCGCAGGGCGCGCCGACGACGGCGACCGCTACGCATGGACGTTCGTGTGCATCTTCGGCCTGATGACAGCCATCAACATCGCGCTGACGCTGATCGTGGGCGGCTCGGAGGCAACCGCAGAGCCCTCAGCCGAGGCCCAGTCGATGGGCGTGTCCGGGCTCGTGATGCAGATGGTCGTCATGGCACTTCCGCTGGCGGGCCTCGCATGGGCATGCCGAGGCGGAAGGTCGTGGTCGCAGGTGAGGCATGATGTGGGGCTCACGGCAGGCGGCGGCGTGGTGAAGGAGGTCGGCTACGGCGTGCTCGCGTGGTGCGCTGCGGTGCCCCTTGCCGCGGTCGGAGTCGTGTGTGCCCTCATCCTGTCGGCGCTCACCGGCTCCGCAGTGTCGGACGCGACGCATCCGATCCAGGAGGCCATCGCCAAGGGAGGGATTGCGGAGCGCATCGCGCTGCTCGTGCTGGCCGCCGTGTTCGCCCCGCTTGTCGAGGAGATCGTCTTCCGCGGCGTGCTCTACCGACACTTGCGCGAGCGCCTCGGGCGCATCGGCCACTTTGCGTCGTTCGTGGTCGCCGCACTGGCCTCGAGTGCGCTGTTCGCGGCGATCCACCCGCAGGGCATCGTGTTCGCGCCGATCCTGGCCGGACTCGGATTTGCGTTCTGCATCGCGCGGGAGCTGCGCGGCAGCCTGATCGCGCCGATGGTCGCCCACGGCGTGAACAATGCGCTCATCGTCGGCCTGAACGTCGCCATCTTTTCCTGAGCCCACCTCGACGGGGGCCTGCGGGCGATTGGGGGCCCCCATGGGCGCGGTGACGCCCGGGAACGCTGTGGATAGGCGGTGTACAATTCGCCCATGCCTGGAAGGCTGAGGTGGAGACAACCATGACGGTTGGACCGACGGCGCTCGACGCCAAAGTGCTGGTGCTGAACAAGGTGTACTCGGCGATCCGAGTGGTGGACGCGTTCAAGGCGTTCAACCTGCTCATCGCGGACAAGGCCGAGGTCATCTCCGTCGAGCAGGGCAAGTTCGTCAACTACGACCTGCACTCGTGGCGCGACGCCGCCGAGTTCCAGCGGACCTACGAGCACGACGACCATGAGTGGGTGACGACGCCGTCGCTCGTGATTGCGGTGCCCAAGATCGTGCGCCTGCTCGGGTACGACCGCGTGCCCCGCGAGCAGGTCAAGCTGAATCGACGCAACATCTACGCGCGCGACGCCAACCGCTGCCAGTACTGCGGCAAGCACTTCTCGACGAAGGAGCTCACCATCGACCATGTGGTGCCGCGCGTGCAGGGCGGCCAGAACACGTGGGACAACCTCGTGTGCGCCTGCGTGCGCTGCAACGCGCGCAAGGGCGGGCGCACGCCGACGCAGGCCAGCATGCGGCTGATGCGCGCCCCGGTGAAGCCCAAGCGCAACCCTGCGATCGCGATGCGGCTCGGCAGCCCGCGCTACCAGTCGTGGAAGGCCTTCCTCGACGAGGCCTACTGGACCGTCGAGCTCGAGTAGCAGTCACTCCGCCAGAACCGGCACGTGCGGGGGCACATGGTCCCTCACCAGCGCCATGAGCGCATCCCACGGCAAGTCGCCGGTGCCCGGGGCGCACGGCTCGAGTGCCACGTCACCGGTGTCGAGGTCGTGCGCGCTGCGGTCGCCGCGCGCGTCGCCGCGTGCCGAGGCCGTGCGCACATCCTGGAGGACGACCAGCGGTGTGCGCGGGCCCAGCACGGACATCGCCCGCGCAATGTGCTCGCGCACGTCGCGCGCCTCCTCGATCCGGCCGCGGCTGCCCTCGCGGCTGCCGTCCCCGAGCATGTCCGCGGTCAGAAGCGATGCAGGCGCGCAGGCCACGTCGAAGGGCTGGCCAGCGCGGTCAATCAGGAGCCGCATCGCGCCCGCAACATCAGAGAGCAGGTGCGTGGCGTGAGGGAACAGCGCGAGACGCACGCCCGTGCCCTCGAGAGCTCCGCGCCAGCTGTCGAGCCGCTGCTGCAGCGCATCCCATCCTGGCCTCATCCAGTTGCGCATGTCTCCGCCAAAGAGGGAGTCCGCGAAGGTCCCGCTCCAGGCGATCAGGTGCGGCGGGGCGGCGCCGGCGGGCGCAATGCGCGCGCACGCCGAGATCGCCGGCGCCAGCACGCGCTCGTCCCAGGATGCGTCGAGCGGGTTGCCCGGCAGCTGCAGCGCGGTCACCCGCGCCGGATCGCCAGCCACCGAGATCGTGTCCCACTGCGGACCGCGCGTCCGCCGTGCGCGCGGGTGCGCGAGCGCGCCGAGGGCATCCGCCGCAGGGCGCACGCGTGCAGCCGGGCTCGAGCCCGTGAGGTCGCTCGCGCCCCCGCGGTCGCTCTTGCCCTGATGCGTTCCGGCCATCGATCAGCTCAGCCCCGGAAGTGGCACGTGCTCGTGCACGTCTCGTGGACGACGATCTCGCTGAGCATCGGCAGCGCAGGCTTGAGCCGAGCCCAGATCCAGGCCGCGACCATCTCGCTGGTCGGGTTCTCGAGGCCCTCGATCTCGTTGAGGCAACGGTGGTCGAGTGCGCGCTCGATCGGCTCCGTGGCGCGCTTGATGTCCGCGAAGTCGATGAGGTAGCCGACCGCGGGGTCGAGCTCGCCCTCGACGATCACGTCAACACGGAACGAGTGCCCATGCATCCGGCGGCACTTGTGCCCCTCAGGGAAGCACGGCAGCCAGTGGGCAGCCTCGAAGCCGAAGCTCTTGGAGAGTCGGACGTGCACGGTCCCGCCGCAGCGCGTCAGGACTTGTCGGCAGCCGCGTCGTCGCGGTCCTCGCGCAGGCGGCGGCTCTTGCCGGTGCGGCTGCGGAGGTAGTAGAGCTTGGCGCGGCGCACGTCGGCGCGGCGCAGCACCTCGATCTTGCCCACGCGCGGCGAGTGCACCGGGAAGATGCGCTCGACGCCCTCGTTGGCGACGATGCGGCGCACGGTCATCATGCGGTTGATGCCGCGGCCCTTGAGCGAGATGAGCACTCCCTGGAAGCGCTGCACGCGCTCCTTGTCGCCCTCGATGATGCGGTAGTGGATGTCGACGGTGTCGCCAACGCGCATGTCGGGGATGTCGGCAGCGTTCTTGAGCTGCGCAGCTTCGTAGTTCTCGATGACGGTGGTGCGGTTCATTGCGGTTCTCTGTCCGGACCCATGGGTCCTGTGTGGGGTGCGATCGCGCCGGGGCGCCGGATCCGCAGGGGATCAGGCCACCTTCGAGCGCTGGCCCATGCAGCATGCCGCGCGTTGCGGCAGGCCGTCGGAGGCCTGCGACTTGGAGCCGTCTCGGTCCAGAGGTCGCTCATGGAGAAGATCCGGACGGCGGTCGCGCGTCCGGCTGATGCTCTGCTCGAGGCGCCACGCCGCGATTGCGCCGTGGTCGCCGGAGAGCAGGGGTTCTGGAACGGTCATGCCGCGCCACTCGCGCGGCCGTGTGTAGTGCGGGCAGTCCAGCAGCGG
Source organism: Phycisphaerales bacterium (assembly GCA_044234825.1). Lineage (GTDB taxonomy): Bacteria > Planctomycetota > Phycisphaerae > Phycisphaerales > SM1A02 > ZLKRG44. The sequence goes on along the minus strand of JBIIIL010000125.1, from coordinate 3,314 downwards.
ATGCCCGTCGCGGTCGGTGATCGAGAACGAGTCCTGCGCAGCGCTATCGCCGTGACCGAGCGCGCCCGGCAGCAGCCGGACCACGGCATCGATCACGAGCATCGCCGGGATCTCGCCGCCGGAGAGCACAACATCGCCGATGGAGATCTCGCGAAGACCGAGCGCCGCAATCGCGCGCTCGTCGACGCCCTCGTAGTGGCCGCACACGAGCATGATGCGGCCCTCGGGCTGCGCGAGCGCGTGCGCGACGGGCTGCGAGAGCCGCTCGCCAGTCGGCGCGAGCAGGATCCGCACGCTCGGGCGCGGATCCATCGACTCGACTGCCTCGATCGCGGCAGCGAGCGGCTCGCACATGAGCACCATGCCGGGTCCGCCGCCGAAGGGCCGGTCATCGACCTTGCGGTGCGGGCCTTCAGCCCATGCGCGGATGTCGTGCACGTGCGCCTGCACCAGCCCGGACTCTCGCGCGCGACCGACGATGCTCGCGCCCATGACGGGCCCGAACATCTCCGGGAAGAGCGTGAGGATGTCGATGCGCAGGGGCATTCGATCGGTCCTGGTGGTGCTGAGGGCGACAGCGCGCGAGGAGCTGCGTGCCGTCCGGCACGCCGCGCCTCACGTCACTTCTTCTTCTCGGCCTCCGCGCCCTTCTCCTTCTTGGGAGCCTTGAGCCGTGCGGTCTGGATCTTGGCGGCGAGCGAGGGCCGGCTCTTGCCGCCCACGCCGCCGTCAAGGCCGGCGCGCTTGAGGAGCATCAGCGCGGTCTCGCTGGGCTGCGCGCCGACGGAGAGCCAGTGGCGCACCCGCTCCTCGTTGACCTTCCACTGCTTGCCCTCTGGAGCGGTGGGCGAGTACCAGCCCAGCTCCTCGATGACGCGGCCATCGCGGGGCGCACGCTTGTCAGCGGCGCCGAGGCGGAAGAAGGGCGAGTGGGTACGGCCGAAGCGCTTGAGACGAAGGACGACCATGGGATGCCTCCCTTGGGGAAGCGCGCCCCTCGGCTGGCGAGCCGTCCACTCGGACGGTGCCGTGGCCGGGCGTACCGTGGGACCTCCGGTCGAAAGGGAGGCAGTGCGGTGCGCCTACGGGTCGCGGTGGCGAGCCGTGCAATCTAGCGCAGCATGCTCCGCCAATCAACGCCTGCAACGCACCGAAGTCTCCGAGCGGCGACCGATAAGAAGCTCGGCTACGCTCCATGCCGATGGACATCGCGTGTCATGTCGATCTGCTGGCGCAGGCCGGATCGGGGTGGTGGATCGCCGACCTGTGGCAACGGGGCGAGACCGTACGGCTTGCGAGCTGGATCTTCTGGGTGATGGCGTCGATCGTGCTGCACGAGCTCGGTCACGGCGTTGCGGCGATCTGGCAGGGCGACGACACGCCGCGCGTGCTGGGCCGAATGACGATCAATCCGGTTGTGCACATGGGCTGGTTCAGCATTGTGGCCTTCTTGCTCATCGGCATCGCATGGGGGCTGATGCCGGTCAACCCGAGCAACTTCCGCTGGGGACCGCGCCGCGGCGGCGCCTTGGTCGCTGCGGCAGGTCCCGCAGTGAACCTGGCGCTCTGCGTGCTCTGCGTGGTCGCGTGCGCCGCGCTGCAGGTGGTCGGTCCGCGTGACCAGCAGGTCGCCGAGAACGTGAGCCTGTTCCTGTTCATGGGCGCCTGGCTGAACCTCTGGCTGATGATGTTCAACCTGCTGCCGGTGCCGCCGCTTGACGGCGCGGCTGTCATCAGCGGCATCTCGCGCTCCGCCGCGCGCGTCATGGCGCATCCGCGCGTGCAGCAGATCGGCTTCATCGCCGTGCTGCTGCTGATGGTCAGCGGAGGCGCGAACTTTGCGGCGCGCCTGGCCATCGGATCGGTGGCAATTGCGCTCGGTGCGCTCGAGGGCCTCTTCTCAGGCGGCGCCGCGTAGCGGCATCTCGCCACCGAGAACCACGCCGCAGACTCGCGGCGGCTTGGCGTCCCAGTCGCAGCGGAGCGGATCGGAGTCGAGCAGCGCAATGTCTGCGCGGGCGCCGGGCGCGAGGCTTCCGCACTCAGGCCACAGCTCGAGGCACCGAGCTGCGCCTTCAGTGTGCGCCACAAGGGCCTCCTCTGCGCTGATCAGCGAGTGCCCGTACACGCAGCCGTCATCCGCGCGGCCGGTGACCGCGCTCCGTATCGCACGCATCGGGTCGGGCGGCACCACCGGCCAGTCGGACCCAAACGCGAGCGTGGCTCCCGCGCGTGCGATGTCGCCGCATCGGAAGAGAAGGCGCGTGCGGTGCGGGCCGAGTCGCTCGGCGGCCCCGGGCATGTCCGATGCCGCATGCAGCGGCTGCATGCTCGCGAAGGTGCCCGAAATCCGCAGAAGGTCCTCGTCGGCAAGCGTCTGGACATGCTCGATGCGCAGCCTGCCGCGCGGGACCCCGGCAGCATCCGCGGCATGGAGCGTCGCGCGGACCGCCGCATCGCCGATCGCATGGATGCTCGGCGAGAGACCGGCCGCGGTCACGGTCCGCATCCACTCCACGAGGGTGCCATCGTGGGCATGCTCAACGAGCGAGCCGCGCGATTCCGTGCCGACGTAGGGCTCGAGCATCGCGGCGGTGCGGGATCCCAGCGTGCCATCGGCGAAGCTCTTGGCACCGATGACCTTCAGGCGACCCTCGACGCGGAACTCGCGTGCCACCGAGAGGTCAAGGGGCAGCGTGCGGTCGAGCAGCGTCACTGCCACGGTCGGCATTGCCACGGGCAGCCGCGCCAGCGGCAGCAGCACCTCGCGCACCTCACGCGCGTACTCCATGGAGCCCACGGCGGTCACCCCGTGACCAAGCAGCTGCGACACCCCAAGCAGGAGCGCAGCCTGGCGGCGCGCGGCATCGGGCACGGGCACTCTCGGATTGACGAGCATCCACGCAGCCTGCTCGAGCATCAGCCCCGTGGGCGCGCCTGAGGCATCGCGCACAATCGTGCCGCCTGGCGGATCGGCATCAAGTGCGCCCTCGCGGGCAAGCTGGCGCAGCACCACGTCGTTGACCACACACGCATGGATGTCCATGCGGTACGCGACTGCAGGGCGATCTCCCGCAGCGCGGAGCCAGGAGCTGTCGGGAAGAGCGCCTCCCCATGAGGCCTCGTCCCATCCCTGCGCCTCAAGCCAATCGCCCTCCGCGAGGGACGCCGCGCCAGCGGCGATGCGGGACTCGAAGCCCACACGGCTCGCGCATGCCGAGAGGTCCACCTTCGAGAGTCCCATCGAGGCGAGCGTGAAGTGCAGGTGCGCATCGACGAATCCAGGCACCGCGTGGCAGCCGCGCCGGTCGATC
>JBIIIL010000126.1:0-7565 GCA_044234825.1 Phycisphaerales bacterium | reverse complement strand
GGGCTCATGGTCATCCGCCCAGGTGACGACTTCACCCAGAAGAAGGTTGACGACTCGCTGAAGGCCGTGAAGGGCGCCTACGAGACCATGGGGTACGTCGATGCGCGCGTGAACAGCACGTGGGTTCGCATCGGCGAGTCGCCTGAGGTCGACATGCTGGTCACGGTGAACGAGGGCGCGCCGTACACCGCCGGTCTCGTGCGGATCCAGGGCAACGCGATCACCCGCGACAACGTGATCCGGCGGCAGATCCGCATCCAGCCGGGGCGCCCCCTCGACGGACGCGAGCTCGAGATGGCCAAGAAGCGCATCCAGGCCACCGGCCTGTTCGCCGACGTGCGCATCACCCCGCAGCGGCCGGACGCTGACGAGCCATCCGTGCGCGACGTGCTCGTCGAGGTGAAGGAGCGCAACACCGGCAGCTTCAACTTCGGCCTCGGCGCGGGCACGGACTCAGGGCTCTTCGGCAACATCTCGCTGACCCAGTCGAACTTCGACATCGGCGACTGGCCGCAGTCATTCGAGGAGTTCACCTCGGGCCGGGCGTTCCGCGGCGCCGGCCAGACCTTCAACATCAGCGTGTCGCCCGGCATCGACGTGAGCACCTACTCGGTGTCGTTCAGCGATCCCCGGTTCCTCGAGAGCGACTACGGCTTCAACACCGGCGCCTTCTACCGCAACCGCGTCTTCCAGGGGTTCACCGAGGAGCGGCTCGCCGCCAACTTCGGCGTGAGCCGCGCGTTCGGCGACCTGTGGTCGGGAGCCTTGCGCGCGAATGTGCAGCGCGTGCTGCTCGATGGCCTGGCTGCGGGCACGCCCCTGATCGTGTGGGAGCAGAGGGGCCCCGACTACATCGACTCGCTCGCCTTCACGATGGTGCGCTCGACGCTGGACAACATCGCGCGGCCTTCGCGGGGCTCGCGCGTCGAGGCGACCGCGACCTACTACGGGGCCCTCGGCGGTGACTACCAGTACCCCATGATCCAGGGCGAGTACACGACCTTCCTGGCGCTCGACGAGGACTTCTTCGGGCGCAAGAGCGTGCTGCGGCTCAACGTCAACTCCGGCTACATCTTCTCCGACACGGCCCCGGTGTTCGAGCGGTTCTACCTCGGCGGCAACACGTTCCGCGGGTTCGCGTTCCGCGCGATCAGCCCGCTGAGCGCGGAGGCCATCACCGACAACCCGCCCAACACCTTCCCCACCGTCAACGCGCAGGGCCAGCCCGACGGCGATCCGATCGGCGGGCAGTTCATGTTCTTCGCGAGCGCGCAGTACGAGATCCCGATCTTCGACGAGCTCGTGTCCGGCGTGGCGTTCTGCGACAGCGGTACCGTGACAGACGACGTCACCTTTGACCAGTACCGGGTGTCCGTGGGCCTGGGCCTGCGCCTCTATGTGCCTCAGCTCGGCCCGTTCCCGATCGCGTTCGACTTCGCGGTGCCGGTCGTCAAGGAGGACACCGACCAGACGCAGACCTTCAGCTTCAGCGCGGCGCTGCCCTTCTGAGCCGCTCGCGAACCGGCCTCCGGCCGTAGACTGCGCCACTTGGAGAGCCCCCGCATGAAGAAGCTCATCGTCGCGGCGTGCGCCGCCCTCGCCGGAGCGGCTGCGATCGCCGGAAGCACCGCCTGGGCCACAGCCCGCCTGGCGGCCCAGCCGTCAGCCGTCGCCAGCGTGGACATCATCAAGCTGCTCGACAAGCTCACCGAGCGCTCCGACCTCGACATCGAGCTCGGGCAGCAGGGAGCGCGCGCCCAGGCCGAGATCAAGGCTCGTCGCGACCGGCTCGAGCAGCGGGCGAAGGAGACCGAGGCGATCGTCGACCAGGCCGAGCGCCGGCGGGCCCAGGACGGGCTTGCCCTCGAGCAGCTCGAGCTCCGGGAGTGGATGATCATCAAGGACTCGGAGCTTGACCGCGATGCCGCGACGCGGTGGCGCAGCCTCTACCGCAACATCGTCGCCGAGGCCGAGAAGTTCGCGCAGGGCGAGGGCTACCAGTACGTGATCGTGTACGACGGGCCCGCCAAGATCGACGCGAACCCGCGGGCCCAGCAGTCCATGGCGCAGCAGGTCGTGGACCAGATCATGCGGCGCCGGATCCTCTACGCGGACAAGGCCGATGACATCACCGACAAGCTCATCCTGAGGATGAACAACGCGCGTGCCGCGGGCGTCACCTCGAGCCCTGCCGGCGCGCCGCCGGCCGCGCCGTCCGCGTCCGCGTCCCCGTCCGCGATGACCGCGCCGCCGTCCTCCGGCGCCGCACCCTGAACGATCGACCACGAGCACACCATGAGCCGAACCCCACTCATTGCCGCCATCGCACTGTGCGCGCCGCTGACCGCCGCGATCCTGTGGGCCGCGCGCTCCCCCGAGCGGCCGGCCGTGATCGCCTGCGTCGACCTCGACAAGACCTTCAGCCAGCTCGAGCAGCTCAAGGACGCGGATGCGCGGCGCGAGCGCATCAAGAGCGAGATGGACCGCAAGGTCGAGGCGCTGAAGGAGGAGCTGCAGGGCCTTTCGGAGGAGCTCGAGAGCTTCAAGCCCGGCTCCTCCACCTACCTCGAGGCCGAGCGCAAGGCGATTTCGCGCAGCGGCGACCTCAATGCGCTGCAGGCCTTCTCCGAGCTCAGGCGCGAGCGCGAGGTGGCTGAGGCCACGCGGGAGGCGTACCTCGCGATCCGCCGCACGTGCGGTGTGCTCGCCAACGAGATGAAGATCGACGTGGTGCTCATCGACGACAGCATCCCGCCGATCTTTGCCGCCGACCTCCAGACCACGCGCAACCAGATCAACGGCCGGCGCGTGCTCTACACGAACCCGCAGCTGGACATCTCGGATCTCGTGGTCGAGCGGCTCAATGCCGAGTTCCGGAAGGCCCAGGGCGCTTCAGGCACGGCGCCTGCGGCTGGCGATCCGGGGTCAGCCCCGCCGCCCGGTGCAGGCGCCAAGACTCCGTGATCGCCGGGCGCACCAAGTGGTCACCATGGAGCTGAGCGTCACGGAGATCGCGGAGCGCACAGGCGGCACTGTCGAGGGAGTCGCTGCGCTCACCGTGCGCGGCCTCGCGACGCTGGATGCGGCGACGGACGCCGATGCCACGCTGATCTCCGACGCCAAGGTGGCCCAGTCGTGGGCCGCGTGTCGCGCCCGGGTGGCGGTCGTCTCCGCGGGCATTGAGGTTCCCGGCCACGACAGCGCATCCCGCGCCCTCGTGCGCGTGCCCGATGCGTACCACGCGATGATCACGCTGCTGGCTGCGTTCGCGCCTCCGCCGGACGTGCCCGCGACCGGCGTCCACGCATCGGCGTGCATCGATCCGTCGGCGAGCGTGGCGGAGGGCTGCCGCATCGGGCCGCACGTGTCCGTCGGCGCGGGCACGACGATCGGCCGCGGATGCACGCTGCACGCCGGCGCCCGCATCTACGGATCGGTCACGATGGGCGAGGGATGCACGGTCCATTCCAATGCGGTGGTGCGCGAGCGCAGCGTGCTCGGGCGAGGCGTCACCGTCAATGCAGGCGCGATCGTGGGCAGCGACGGCTTCGGGTACCGGCCGGCGCCGGACGGCAAGGGCCTCGTGCGCATTCCGCACATCGGGCATGTGGTGCTCGAGGACGGCGTGGAGATCGGGGCGAACACCTGCATCGACCGCGGCACATTCGGCGCGACCGTGATCGGCATGGGCACGAAGCTCGACAACCTCTGCCAGATCGGGCACAACGTCCGCATCGGCCGCGCCACCGTCATGGCAGGGCTCTCAGGCGTGGCGGGGAGCGCCCGCATCGGCAGCGGCGTGCGCATCGGCGCCGGCAGCGGCATCGCGGACCACCGCCACGTGGGCGACGGCGCCCAGCTCGCGGCGCGCACCGCGCTGATGAACGACGTCCCTGCAGGCGAGACATGGGGCGGGATGCCTGCGCAGGAGGCGAAGCTGGCCATGCGCGAGATCCTCGCGCTGCGCAAGCTCGCCGGCATCGCGGGGGAGCTGTCGCGCATGGCGTCTGCCGCACGGAAGGCCAAGAGCGATGCGTGAGATGCAGGCGGCATCGCGCATCGCGGCCCGTCCCGAGCCGCTCGAACGCACCGGCACGCGCCAGCGCACGCTGGTCCGCCCGGTCACGGTGCGGGGCAAGGGTCTCTTCATGGGCATCGATGCCGAGTGCGTGATCGCGCCGGCACCCGTGGGCACAGGCATCGTCTTCGAGCGCTCGGACCTCGATCCCCCGGTGGCCATGCCCGCGACCACCGCGAACGTCGTGACCCGGCCCCGCCGGAGCACGCTGCGCGCCGGGGATGCGACCATCGACACTGTGGAGCACCTCATGTCGGCGCTGACCGGCATGGGCATCGACAACGCCCTCATCCGGCTGTCAGGCCCGGAGGTTCCCGCGGGCGACGGGAGCGCGCTGCCCTTCGCTGCGCCGATCTTGGAGGCGGGAGTCGCCGAGCAGGACGCGGAGCGCCGCGTCTTCCGGCTGCGCACGCCCATCGTGCTGCAGGAGGACGACTCGATGATCGCCGCGCTGCCCTGCGACGGCGATGCGATGCGGCTCACCTACGAGCTCGACTACGAGGGCCTGAGCAAGCGCATTGGCCGGCAGACGGTCTCCTTCGACCTCGGCGAGGGCGACTTCATGCGCGACATCGCGCCGGCCCGCACGTTCAGCATGCGAGAGGAGGCGGAGGCGCTCTGGAACGCGGGGCTCTGCCGGCACCTCACGCCGCGCGATGCGCTCGTCATCGGCGAGGACGGGCCGATCGACAACGAGTGGCGCTTCCCCGACGAGTGCGTGCGCCACAAGGTGCTCGACGTGATCGGCGACCTCGCGCTCGTGGGCTGCCCCGTCGTGGCGCGCGTGGTGGCGCACCGCTCGGGGCACGGCCTCAACCGCCGGCTCGCCGCGCGGATCCGCGAGCAGGTGCTGGAGGCCCGCCGCGCCAGCGTGGCGGAAGAGGGCCGCGTGCTCGACTCGCGCGCCATCCTGCGGCTGATGCCCCACCGCTACCCCATGCTGCTCGTCGACCGCGTGGTCGAGATGCACGGGAACCAGCGCGCCGTGGGCGTCAAGAACGTCACGATCAACGAGCCCTTCTTCTCGGGGCACTACCCCAACACGCCCATCATGCCGGGCGTGCTCATCGTCGAGGCGATGGCGCAGCTGGGCGGGCTCCTGCTCTCCCAGACGCTCGAGCACACAGGCAAGGTCGCCGTGCTGCTGTCGCTGGACAAGGTGAAGCTGCGCAAGGCGGTGACGCCGGGCGACCAGCTCGTGCTCGAGGCGGAGACGATCCGGGCCACCGCGCGCAGCGCCGCTGTGCAGTGCCGTGCGTGGGTCGCCGGGAAGCTCGCGGCCGAGGCGCAGATCCGGTTCATGATGGTCGATTCGGAGTTCGAGTGATGACACGCATCCATCCCACAGCGATCATCGACCCCACCGCGGAGCTCGCGGACTCGGTGGAGGTCGGCCCGTACACCGTCATCGGTCCGCGCGTGCGCGTCGACGAGGACTGCGTGTTCCGCTCCCACGTGCACGTGACCGCGCTCACGAGGATCGGGCGCGGCAACGACTTCCACTCCTTCACGATCATCGGCGGCGATCCCCAGGACCTCAAGTACCACGGCGAGACCACCTGGCTCGAGATCGGCGACTACAACACGGTGCGCGAGCACGCGACCATCCACCGCGGCACCGGCAACGGCGGAGGCATCACCCGGATCGGCGCGCACAACCTCATCATGGGCAACGTGCACATCGCCCATGACTGCGTGATCGGGAACCACTGCATCTTCGCGAACAACGCGATGCTCGCCGGGCATGTGCACGTCGAGGACTACGCCAACATCGGCGGCGGCGCCGGGCTCCACCACTTCGTGCGCGTCGGCTTCTGCTCCTTCGTCGGCGCGATGGCGCGCGTGAGCAAGGACATCCCGCCCTTCATGCTCGTGGAGGGTTCGCCCGCCACGGCGCGCGCCTACAACCACATCGGCATGAGCCGGCTCGGCCTGCCGGAGATCGAGCTCGAGGCCGCCAAGGAGTGCTACAAGCGCCTGTTCCGCGCCCGCGGCGGCAGCGTCGAGGCGAAGGTGACCGCGCTCCTGAAGGCCTGGCCCGACTCGAAGGTCGTCCGACGCGTCGCCGACGCCGCGTTGGCCGCAAGCGACGGCGTCCATGGGCGCTCCCTCGAGCACACCCGCAAGGACGACAAGCGCACGCGCCGCGCGGAGCGCTGATCCGCCGTCGGATTGGCCGGGACGGCCCATCTGGCGGGCGGCGGAGGCGATCCCGCGGGGGATGCCGCAGCCGTGCTACGCTCACGGGATCCATGTCAGCCAAGGCAGAGCGCATCGATGAGCTGATGACCAAGGCGCAGGCCGCCCTCAAGAGGGCGGAATGGTTCGAGGCGGAGCGTCTCGCGGCCGCAGCGCTCCAGACCGCCCACTCCGCTCGCGATTTCGGCGAGATGTCTAGGGTCGCGCTTCCGCTGCTCGAGTCGCGCCGCCAGCGCATGCAGGCTGCCATCGATGCCTCGCGCACCGTGCGGCTGGTGCAGGGTCCCGTGCCCGAGGACATGGACGTCTCGCCGGGATGCCACCTGCTGGCCCCACCGCTGGTGGGCGCGGATGCGAGGCGGATGCGCCTCGCCGCGCTCAGGCGCGACGTGAGCGCGGTGGTGCTGTGCCGCGAGCCGACCAACCGCCTCGGCCTGGTGCCGGTCGTGGCGATCGGCGAGATGGTCGTGCGCGCGCGCATCGACCCGCCCAAGAACCCCACCAAGCCCGAGCGCACGTGGTTCGTGTCGGCGCTCGAGCAGCTTGGCGATGCCGCCATCGCATCGCTTGACACCGGCATGGAGATCGAGCGGCAGGTCGCGACCGTGATGGCGATGCTCGACGCTCACCCCGATCACGAGAAGCTCCACCAGCTGCTCGCGGAACTCTGCGCGCGCGCCGAGAAGGAGCTTGCGGGCAAGCCAGCGCGTGCGCTTCCGCTGACCGACCTTGATGACGAGCTCGGAGTCGAGGACGAGGTCGGACTTCTTGATGACGGCGACGAGGGTGATGACGAGCCGGACGGGGACGATCTCGGCACGCGCAAGCCAGGTCGTGCGCAGCCGTGAGCGGGCACGCCGCGGCAACGGCCCAACAATCGATGGGATCGCATGCGGGAGCGGCGCGCATCATCGCGGGAGTTCCTGCCCGCAGCGCCGCGCTCTACAGGGAGATTCGATTCTCCGTCGGCGATCCCGCGGCGCTTGTGATGACGCCGCGGGCAGGCGCGTCCGGCGTGGAGCGCCTCCTCATCATCCGTGACATCGAGATGGAGCGCGCCCGCCGGCATGCGCGTGCCGACCGCGTGGCATGCCCTGCAGACTTCGCCCCCGAGGGCGGCCTGTCCGGCGACCGCGAGACCGCCACGGCGCAGTCCGTCGCCGAATGCGTGAGGCGCAGCGGCCTTGGCCGCGCGGTGCTCGACCGCAGCACGCCAGCGATCTACTGGCACGAGCTTGCGCGCACCGGGGTCGCCGTCGAGTGCGATCCGGCGATGGGGGTTGCGGAG
>JBIIIL010000124.1:0-7574 GCA_044234825.1 Phycisphaerales bacterium | reverse complement strand
CGACCATCTTGGGGTCCACGAGCACGAGCTTGAGCTCATCGGGGCGCTTGGTGTAGAGCCAGCTCATCAGGATCGTGTTGATGCAGACGCTCTTTCCTGAGCCTGTGGTGCCTGCGATGAGCATGTGCGGCATCTTGGCCAGGTCGAGCACCAGCGGCTCGCCTGAGCTGTCCTTGCCGAGGAACATCGGCAGCCGCATGCCGCCGGCCTGGCCGCCGCTCATCAGCTCCTTCAGGCGCACCTTCTCCTTCTGCGGGTTGGGCACCTCGATGCCGACGGCCGTCTTGCCCGTCATGTTGGCGATGATGCGGATGTTCGGGGCCTTCAGCGCGCGCGCGAGGTCCTTCGAGATCGTCTCGAGCCGCGCCACGCGCGTGCCCGACGCGAGCTCGACGGAGTACAGCGTGACGACCGGGCCGCTCTCGATGCCGACCACCTCGCCGTCGATCTGGTAGGTGCGGAGCGTCTCGGTGAGCACGCCCGCCTGCTCGCGCACGAAGTTCTCCATGCGCTCGGAGTAGTTGCCCTCGGGATCGTCGAGCAGCTCGAGCGTCGGGAACTGGTAGCCCGTGTAGTCGACCTCGCGCGGGATGTCCTCGTCGCGGGCGACCGTCTTCGGCGCAGCCGACATGCGGACCGGCAGCTTCGAGATGCGCTCGCGAAGCTCCTCGGCCGACAGGGGCGCGCGCTCTGCGGTCTCCGGCTCGGCGGGGGAGGGGGGGTCTGAGGGAGACGCCTTGGCCCGCGCGACTCTGCGCGAATCCTCGACCTCAGAACCCGTCGGATCCTCATCGATGTGCGCATCATCTGCGGCGTCAGACTCGGTGTCGGCCTCGTCCTCCGACTCGACCTCGTCGGCCGCCTCCTGGGCGACTTCGGCGGCAGCGCGGCGCAGCGGCCGCGCGGCCTCGTCCGCTCCATCATCGAGGTCCACCACGTTGCGCACGCTGCGCCGGCTCCGCGTGCGGGTGGCCGTCGCCGTGCCGCTGTCCGCGTCATCGGCGGCCATCACGCCGGCGAGCGCGGGCTTCGCCCTCGCGGGCATCATGCGGTTCCAGAGGCCCTTGTAGTCGTAGGCCCACACGGGCTCGAGTGACTCCGCGGCGCGCACAAGGGCGCCCGGCAGTGCCATCATGATCTCGTCGACGGCCACGAGCAGTCCGATGAGCAGCGCGACGATCAGCGCAAGGCTTGCCCCGAGCCCGCCGAAGCGCCCGCCAAGCTGCTCGGCCACCCATCCGGGCATGAGGCCGGCCTCCGCGCCACTGATCACGCCAAGCGTCGGGAACCACAGCGCATGCAGTCCGCTGAACGCGCACATCGCCAGCATCGCGCCGATGGCGCGCACGGCGGGGTGGGGCACGCGGCGGCCCGTCGCCACAACACCAAGCGCATATCCCGCGCAGAGCATCGGGATCCAGAAGCCGTACCCGACGGACTCGTAGATGCCGTGGGAGATCGCCGCACCGACGCGCCCGCCGAGATTGGCCGGGGGATCGGTGTGGACCGCCACCGAGTGGCTCGGGAAGTCGGAGCCGGAGAAGCTCGCGAGGCTCGCGGCGAGGTACAGCCATATGGCGGCCCCGACGATCCACAGCAACTTGACGGTGATGGATGCGGGCGGCAGCGCGCCCGCGGAAGATGAGGTCGAGCCAGTCCGTGCGACAGCCTTCGGCGATGTCCGTGCCATACCCCATGATCGGCTCATAACGGCGTATCCGATGAGATTCCCGGCGCGTGCTACCTTTCGCCGCGCATGCACTTCAGACTCGTGGACGAGGTTCTCGAGGCCAACCCGGAGCGGGCTGTGGGCCTCAAGGCCGTGACGCTCGCCGAGGAGTACCTGCAGGACCACTTCCCGACCTTCCACGTGCTCCCGGGCGTGTTCATGCTGGAGGCGCTGGTCCAGACCGCCCGGCTGGTGCTCGATGCGCGCGCGACAGCTCTCGGCCAGCCGCCCGTGCGCATGGTGCTTGGCGGGGTGCGCGCGCTCCGCTACGGATCCTTCGTGCGACCCGGGGAGACCTTGCGCACCGAGGTCACGCTCGACAAGGTGGGCGATGACGGATCGGTCAGCTTCAAGGGTGCCGCGACAGTGCTCCGGCACTCTGCGGCTGGCGCTTCAGCCGCGCCTTCGAGCGAGCCCGAGACGGCAGTGAGCGGACGCTTTACACTCCGCCCGGTCAGGACAGTCGCGGCGGTTGCCGCAATCCCCCATGGAATGGCCGCAGGGAAGGCCCAAGGACAGGAGTGCCGATGACACGAGACGAGATCCAGAAGAAGGTCACCGACGTGCTGGTGGATGCGCTTGGCGTGGACGAGGAGGACGTGACTCCAGACGCCTCGCTGACCGGCAAGCTCGGCGCGGAATCCATCGACTTCCTGGACATCGTGTTCCGGCTCGAGAAGTCCTTTGGCGTGAAGATCCCGCAGGGCGAGCTCTTCCCGGACAACGCGCTCAGCGATCCCCGCTACGTGCAGGATGGCAAGCTCACGGCCGATGGGCTGGCGCTGCTCAAGGAGCGCCTGCCGCACGTGGACACCTCGTCCTTCGCCGCAGATCCGCGCCTCGAGAAGGTGGCGGAGAGCTTCACCGTCAAGAGCCTCGTCGACTTCATGCAGCGCAAGCTCCAGCCAGCCTGACATGCGGTGGATGTGGATTGACACGATCGTGGCATACGAGCCTGATCGGCGTCTCGTCGCCATCAAGAACGTGTCGCTCGCGGAGGAGCACCTTCACCAGCACTTCGCCGAGGGACCGGACGGCCCTGCGCAGCCGGTCATGCCGGGCAGCCTGATGATGGAGGGCATGGCGCAGACCGCGGGAATCCTCGTCGGCAGCGTGCGCCGCTTCAGCGAGAAGGTGATCCTCGCCAAGATCCAGAAGGCGCAGATCGATGCCGACGTGACGCCGGGGCAGTGCATCCGCTACGACGCCTCCATCGAGCGCATCGATGGCATGGGGGCGAGCACGGTGGGCACGATCGAGCGGCTCGACCACCGGTCAGGCCAGTGGGAGCGCATCGGTTCGACAGAGATCATGTTCAGTCACGTGGACCAGAACATGAGCGGGCTGGCATTTCCAGAGCACAATTTTGTGTTCAGCGACAGTTTCCGCAACATATTGCGCAGCAGCGGTTTAGGGCATCTGATGGCGTAGGGTTTGGTTCGTTCCGGGGACGTTCCCCGGGGGATCGGGTGGCAGGTTCGCGGCTTTTTGTCGCGTCAGTTTCCGGGGTGAGGGGTATGGCCCAATGGCCGCAGAGACCTTTGCTCAATTGGTGGAGAAGCACTACTCGGTGCTGAGGCGCATCGCTGAGCGCTCGATCAAGGCCCGCACCTACGGGGCGGCCATGAGCCCGACGAGCCTTGTCGCCGAAAGCGTGATGAGGCTTCTCCAGCAGCGCGAGCAGCCGATGCGCGAACCGCACCTTCGGGGGCTTGCCACCGTGTTCATGGCACGGGTGCTCGCAGACTCCGCGAAGTCACGCATGCGCCAGAAGCGCGGTGGCCGCCTCTCGCGCCGGTCGACGGACGATCCCGCGGTCATCCTCAACCTCGTGTCCCCCGCGTCAAGCCCGTCCGCATCCGACGCTGAGGCGACGGCAGTTGACCGCGACCAGCTCCTGCATGCGATGGAGCGCGTTGCGGAGAGGCTCCCGAGGGCCATGGAGGTCGTGACGCTGCACCTGGTCGCGAACATCCCGCTTGCGCGCACTGCAGAGCTCGTCGGGGTGAGCGAGCGAACCGCGTACCGAGATCTCCAGGAGGGACGGCAGGCGCTTGCGCGGGAGCTCGAGGCCGGTCGCTGAGCGTGGATGCGGGCATGCAGCCTTCCCCCGAAGACCATGCGGATGGCGCACCGGGCGTGCCTGGCGGCCTCGACTCGATGCTGCGGCAGCTTGGCGAGGGGGTCAGCGATGCGCTCGATGAGGGTGCCCACCGGTGCGGCCCGTACGTGCTTCTTGACCAGGTGGGGGAGGGCGGATTCGGCGAGGTGTTCGCGGCAGCGCGGGACGATGCGATCGATCGCACGGTCGCGGTGAAGGTCCTCAAGCGCGGCATCGACAGCATCGAGGTCCTTCGCCGGTTCGAGATGGAGCAGCGGGCGCTCGCGCGCATCGATCACCCGTGCGTGGCGGCCAATCTCGACGCAGGCATGACGGAGGACGGCCGCCCGTGGTTCGCGATGCCGCTGCTCGATGGCGATCCGGTGACGGTCGCGTGCGACGAGGCACGCAGCACGCTCGAGGCAAGGCTGCGGATCATGATGCAGATCTGCGATGGGGTGCAGGCTGCGCACGTGCAGGGCATCGTGCACCGGGATCTGAAGCCGGGAAACGTGCTCGTGGTGGCAGGACCGGATGGCAACCCGTTGCCCAAGGTGATCGACTTCGGTGTCGCCAAGGCCATCGGGCTTGACGGCGCAGCTGCGCCTGCCCGCACCGCGACGGGCGCTCGCCTCGGCACGCCGGAGTACATGGCTCCCGAGCAGCTCGCCGCCGAGCATGCCGGCGCGGATGCGCGCAGCGATGTGTTCGCGCTCGGCGTCATGATGGCGGAGCTTGTGGCTGGCATCCGGCCGCCGGTGCGCGCGCATGGCGCGGAGTGGCGGTCGCCGCTCAGCGTGAGCAAGGCCTTCGGGACGCTGATGGCAAGCGAGGCGGATGCAGCGCGCGTGATTGCCGAGCGGCGAGGGCTGCGCTCCGCGGGCGAGCTGAGGGCGCGGCTCTCAGGAGACATCGAGGCCATCGTCGCCAAGGCGACGATGCCCGAGCCTGACCGGCGCTACCAGAGCGCGGAAGCGATGGGCGCGGACATCCGGCGCATGGCATCCGCGGTGCCGGTGCTCGCGCGCTCGCCGAGCACGGCCTACTTCCTCGCGCGTTTCGTGAAGCGCAATCGGGGCAGCGTGGTCGCGGCAGTGGCTGCAGCCGTCAGCCTCGTCGCGCTCTCCGCGGTCGCAGTCGCCAACGCGATGCGCGCGGAGCGCAGCTCGGTGTCTGCGTCCCAGCAGGCGCTCAGGGCCGAGCAGGTCACGGATCTCCTGAGGGGCGTGTTCGAGCGGATCGACCCTGAGGTCGCGAAGGGCCGTGACCGCACGCTGCTCGTGGACCTGCTGACAGGCACGATCGACAGGATTGAATCGCGTGATGACTCCATCGACCCCAAGGCAGCCGCAGAAGTTGTGCGCATCGTCGCGGATGCGCTGGTGAAGCTCGATCGCATGCCGCTTGCGCTGGAGGCGATCGATCGCGCGCTGGCGCGCGTGAATTCGGCGATTGATGCGGAACGCTCGGAGGACCGGATCGGCATGCTGCGCATGGAGCGGGCGGCGCTCCGTGTGGAGCGTGGCACGGTGATCTTCATGGCACGGTGGGCAGAGGCCGGCGTGTCCCGCAGTCGGCTCGATGAGCCTCTCGCGTCCGCCGAGTGGCGTGCGGCGCTTGAGGAGCTTGCCGAGCTCGGTTCGCTCGGATGCAACACCGCTCGAATGGCCCGGCTGCGCCTGTGGCGAATCAGGGAGGCATGGCCTCCGGGGACCTCCATCGAGTCGTTCGACGCTCAGGTCGATGCGGACATGTCGCACGAGCATGTGGACGAACTCGAGCGCTGGAGCTACCGGCTCCGCAGGGCAGAGATCCAGGGATGGGCCGCCGTGCTGCGGGACTATCCGCGCGAGCTCGCGGAATGCGAAGCCGCGCTCGGCACCCTTCATCCGCTTGTGGTGCGATCCCGAAACCGGCTTCTCGACTTTGAGGTCGATGCAGCCATTGAAAGCCGGCGAGGCGTGAGCGACGCAGATCGCGCGCTCTGGCCCACGGACGATGCCCTGAAGGACCAGTGGCGCCGCGCATGCGAACTTGCGGCGAGGGTCGTGGCGGACTGCGCGGAGGTTTTCGGCCCGCTCCACCGGCAGACGCTGTCGGCGCGAGCATGCCAACTGATGGCCGAGGGGCAGTTGCGAGGACCCGAGTCAGCCTCCGAGAGTTATGCGACACTTCGAGCCGATGCGGTCGCGGCACTGGGGGACTCAGCGGGGCTCGTGCGTGAGATTGACCGAGTGTGGGAGGCTGTGCAAGCCGGCTATGGATCCGGTCGCTGGTGGTGACGGGGTGAATTGACGGGCTCTGTCCCGATGATGCCGCAAATTTGACTGCACTCAGTGGGAACACCCGCCGTTTGAGACATATTGGACCCTAGACGCACGGACTCCGGTCCGCCGCGTTGGTGTTGGTCTGTTCGAGCCGTGCCTGCGGGCGCGCACAGGGTTCTGATGGAGAGACTTTTCAGAGATGCGCCGCCCCCGTACCACCGCGAGGTTTCTGAGTCCGTGGGTTGTCGCGTTCTCCTGCGTGAGCGCCGTGGGCGTTCCATGGCCCTATGCCTCAGCGGCCCCCGATCCCGTGGGCGCGCCCCCAACGCTCACCCTCTTGAGCTCTGGACCTGCGGTTCGGCCACCGGGTACGCCGATCACGGTTGACGTCGCGGTGAGCGATCTCGCATTGCCCGCGGTAGGCATGCAGGTGTTCCTCGAGTGGGACACCAGTCAGCTCACCTTTGTCGGAGCGTCAGGCGGTGATAGCGGCTTTGAGCGCCTGCTGGGGCCCACACTGCTGAACGTGCCTGGCTCGCCGAATCTCAGTCGAGTGGCGCTCGCGACGGGTCGCATCGATGCAGGTCCGGGCGTGACATCCGGGGTCCTCGCACGGGTGTCGTTCACGGTTGCCGCGGATGCGCTGGTCTGCGCTCCCGAGAGTCTCTTGAGATTCGGACCTGCCGGGACGGTCTACTCGACGAAGCTCGCCACCGCGGGCGGGGTGGCAATCCCATTCACGGGCGCGGAGACTGTCAGCTTCGGCACCGACAATGTCGCGCCAACTTTGACGGGTCTGCCGAGTTCGGTCACGCTGGCTCCTGGCCGAACGACCTCGCCAGAGCTGGAGGCATTTGTGGCTGCGGTGGTAACTGCGCCCGATGCGTGTGGGGCCGCGACGGTTACGCGACTTGTCACGCTTCCAGGCGGAAGCAGCAGTGCCATCTATCCAAGTCAGTTCCCGGTGGGCGTCACGACGGTCACGTGGTCGGCCGCCGATGGGTCGTCGAACTCCTCCTCCGAACAGCGGACCGTGACCGTGCTGCCATGCCCCGGTCCATTTGTGACGTACTTCAGGGATGCCGATGGCGACGGATTCGGTCGTGAAAGTGACTCCGTGTCGGCCTGCGACGGCGCTCCAACCGGATACGTGGTCGCAAGCGGCGACTGCAACGACGTTGCGGCGCAGGGCGGTGCGGCGACCTATCCGGGCGCGCCTGAGGTGTGCGCGACGGAGGGCACCGACAACGACTGCGACAGCGACGCGTACGAGGCCACGGACAAGTCCACCTGGTACGCGGACGCGGACAGCGACGGCGCGGGCGACCCGCTCGTGACGCAGCAGGCGTGCAATGCGCCGGCCGGATTTGTGGCTGCGGCGGGCGATGCGTGCCCCGCGAACCCTGCGCTGGTGGCGCCGGTGTCGTACTTCATCGACGGCGACGGCGACGGGTACGGATCATCATCGACTGCATCG
>JBIIIL010000188.1:0-5232 GCA_044234825.1 Phycisphaerales bacterium | reverse complement strand
CGCTATTTCGAATCACAATGCCGATGAGATCGCAGCAATTGGCTACATGATCGCATTAGTCTGCGATAAAGTCCAGTTTTCACGGCTTTAGGCATCGATCATCGCCGAACTTCGGCGAACGCGCTGTGCCTAGACAATCTCGAGTCTGCGATCATCCGCCTGGGGGCGAACGCGAGGCCAAAGGCAAACTGGCTGCGCTTTGGGGGTCATCGGCAGGAGTTGATACCGAGGTCATTAGGGTGACGAAGAGGGCGTCCGGCCTCGCGCGATCTGGCGGGAACCGCCCCGTGCAGAGCGGGCAGCCCATTGACACATGTGTTCTATGGGATACGGTTCACGCGTCGTGACATCGTTCGTGCGTACCACCTCACACGCAACCTGTAGGAGTGCACGTGGCAAGGACACCGCAACGCAAGGACAAGGCGCAGTCGAAGAAGAAGCCGGTCAGGCGCAAGAAACGGGTACGAACGATGCCGTATGACGTGGCCGAGGAGCTTCGCACTCCTGCAGAGATGGCCGCGTACATAGGCGCGTGGCTCACCATGGCACCGGATGATGCACGTGGCATAGCACGCGCGCTGGGCAACGTGGCACGCGCATATGGGATGAGCAAGATCGCGAGGGAGGCTGGTCTCGGTCGCGAGAGCCTCTATAAGGCTCTGAGCGCTGAGGGGAACCCCAGTCTCGACACGGTGGTCAGGGTCGCGCGCGCAGTCGGCATGCGCTTCAGGCTGGAAGAGGCGTGATACTCGCCGTTCCGCGGATTGAAAGTCTGGGGACCGCGGATTGAAACCGAGGCCGGGCCGCGCGCAGGGTCAGGCACAAATCTGGCTGCACTTTGGGGGTGTTTGGCGGGGATCGGGCGCGGCCGTCGTTAGGGTGGACCCGTGCCCCAAGTGAACTGCGCGCCGGTTCTAGCCCCTGAAGCCCCATGTGTGACAAACCGTTTTAGTGTGCGTACATCTATAGACACTTTGTACTCTTGTGAGGTGCGAACCCGCGGCAAGCTTGAGCCAGATCCCGGCCCGGTCATCCCCGCAGGGATCCTCCGCGCCCGGGATCTCGCCGCCGCAGGAATCAGCCGGCAGTCTGTGGCCGCTCTTGCGAAGTCGGGCCGAGTGCTTCGTGTCAGCCGCGGTGTGTACGTATCGCCTGACCATTCACTCACCGAGAAGCACTCGATCGCAGTCGCATGCACGCGTGTGCCCGGCGGGGTGATCAGCCTGATGTCGGCTCTCGTGTTCCACGGCCTCACGGACCACAATCCATTTGAGGTGTGGATGACCATTGCTCCGGCGGCCCGAAGACCGATGATGGATCAGCCGCCTCTGCGGGTGACTCGGTTCTCAGGTGCCGCACTCACGCATGGAGTGGAGACCCACTCGGTGGAGGGCGCGCGAGTGCGTGTCTATTCGGTGGCGAAGACAGTGGCCGATCTCTTCAAGTACCGCAACAAGATCGGGATTGACGTCGCCGTGCAGGCCCTTCGCGATGCGTTGCAGGACCGGCGTCTCACGATCGACGATCTTGTGGAAGCGGCGCGCGTTTGCCGGGTGGAGCGCGTGATCACCCCGTACGTCGAAGCGCTCCAGTAGGCGATCGGCAGCCTGTGGCTCCCGGAGGACCATGGCGTTGAGTTGGCTGCGACACCGGCTACGGCAGCAGCAGCGCCAGGAGCGCGCCACGTGCGGCGGTGACCGCAAGCATCGAGAGGCCGAAGGCATCGGCGAGGGCGGGCTCGAGCGGCAGCCAGATGATCGCGGCGACGAGCATCGCCGCAAATGCGGCCTGCGCCGCGGATGCGATGGTCGGCCACGCGACCAGCATGCGCGATGCCGCGAGCGCGCCGGCTGCGAGCATGAACGCACCGAGGAACGCGGGCAGCATGAACACCACGCTGGCACCCGGCGCCACGGTGGCGACTGTCAGCGCGATCGCGCTCCACACCGTCATCCCGACGATCACATGCGACCACCGTGCGCTGACGAGTGACTTCGATGCGCGAACTGCCACTGTCCGCAGCGCCAGTGCGATGCACGCCCCCAGCAGCGTGACGCCTGCACAGATCCACAGGTACCCATGCGGCCAGATCCACGACTGCTGGCGGGCCATGCCCTTGAGCGACTCATCCGTGAGTGCCGCGCGCGCGAGATGCGTGGCGCCCCAGCCCACCAGCCCCGCGACCGCGATCGCAGCCACCGCCGCACCCAGCGACAGCAGGATGCCTGGCCACCGCACCCACCGGCAGCGCAGCGCGATGACGGCACCGAAGAGCGTCCAGGCCAGCGCCATCAGAGCGCCGAGCCGCATCCACGCGGCGGGCAGGTGCGCCACGCCGAACCCGAACAGGTCGAACCACACGGACTGCGGGGCTGCGGGCTCAGGCGCCGCTTCCACCACCGGCACCGACGCGAGACCCTCGACCAGCGCGAGCGCGGTCTGCGCCATGTGCTGGGCCGTGAGCGGATCCACATTCTCAGGCGTGTCCGTCGGCTGGTGGTAGTTGCGCGGCGACCCGATGCACGCGACGTTGAACCCGGTCATGCCCGCCTCGCGGAACACCGTGAAGTCGGTGCCGTTGGGCATCCACTCGTAGATGGTCGCAGCGACGCTCGTCGTGCGCGGGTGGGGCACGCGCGCGGCCATGATCTCGGCGAGCGCAGTGGTGTCGGGCCCCGTCTCGAAGATGAACGCGGGCCCGCTGGTGCCGCGGTTGTCCAGGTTCACGACCGCACCGATGCGCGGCGCAAGCGGGTGCTCGCGGCAGAAGAGCTCCGCACCAAGCAGCCCGAGCTCCTCGCCGTCGGTGATCACCAGCACGACCTCGCGCGCGAATGGCCCGTTCGCCTGCGCACGCGCACGCAGGGCACGCGCTGCCTCGAGCGCACTGGCCACGCCGAGCGCATCGTCGCCCGCACCGGGCGCGCTCGGCACCGAATCGATGTGCGCCGCGATCGCCACAAGATTGCGAGGCGATGCGTAGGAGTCACTGGCGTCAGCGGCGTTGCCTTCCGCAGCCTGTGCAGCCTGTGCGCCCTGCGCAGATGCCGCCCCCTCCGGCCCCACCCCAAGCGGCGCAACGATGTTCACCAGCTGCACGCGCTCGCTGCGCGTGAACCGGGATGGCACCTCGCCGCGCTGAAGCTCCGCAGTCACGCCCATCGCCGTGAGCTGGTCCACCACGAACTGCACCCCACGCGCGTGCGCGTTG
Organism: Phycisphaerales bacterium; assembly: GCA_044234825.1. Taxonomy (GTDB): domain Bacteria; phylum Planctomycetota; class Phycisphaerae; order Phycisphaerales; family SM1A02; genus ZLKRG44. The sequence goes on along the minus strand of JBIIIL010000188.1, from coordinate 2,021 downwards.
CTGCCGATGGTGCGCGGCTCTCCATCACCCACCACCCCGCGCACGCCGTCCATCGCGCGTGCGCCGCTGGCCTCCACTGCCGGCGCATCCGCGGGCATCACGTGCGCAGGCATCATCCGCCACGACGCCACGAGCGCCACCACCGCCACAATCGCGAGCGTCCTGATGCGCACGCGAAGGCTTGGGTCTCCCGGCATCATCATGGTTCAGTCTCCTGTGGGCACGCCGTGGGGCACGCCAGTGATCTCGCCGTGCCGGCGAAGGTACTTGGTGACCACGATCATGTAGGTGGCGTGGCTCCACGTGAGCGGGCTCACGCTGACCTGCGCGCCGGTGTACGGGTCGAACTGCTCCGCGAGCACGCCGCTCGGCAGTGCGCGCTGGTGGGTCCACTCGAGCAGGGGCAGCGCCTCCTGCAGCTCCTCGGTCGTGCGCGCTCGCTCGACGAGCCACTGCGCATACCACAGCGTGCAGATGACCCATGGGTTGCCCGGCACACGCGCAATGTCGTGGCGCTCCACCGCGTGGTAGTGGTCGTGCTCGTACCGCGCCATGCCTCCGATGGGCGTCTGCACCCACAGCCGCTCGCCGATCGCGCGCATGTGGCGCTCCACGCGCTCATCGCGCGCATCAAGCGCGCCAAAGGCGAATAGCGCAAACGCGCTCGCATCAAGCGTGAAGTCGAGCCGGTACGAGCCGTCCTCGAGCGGCGTCGCCATGCGCGCAAAGCGGCCGCGCCCCTCGTCCCACATCACGCGCAGCATCGCGCGCGTCATGCTCTCGGCGCCCGCGCGGAACTCCTCGGCGCGGTCGAGCGCGCCCATCTCTCGGGCAAAGTCGTGCGCAGCGCGCAGCGCCCCGATCGTGGCGCACACCGTGAAGAGGTGCACGCCGCGGCGCTCCTCCCACAGGTCCCAGCTTGGCTTGGGCAGCCCGCTCGGGTCGCGGAACTCGAGCATCCACTCGGCCGCATCGATCACGAGGGGGTTGTAGAGGTCGCGCACGAACTCCACGTCGCGGAAGACCAGGAAGTGCCTGCGCAGCGCCCACGTCACGAGCGCCGTCTCGTCCTGCTGGATCGGCAGCGTCTTGCGGCCCTCGATCACCCACGGGTGCCAGCTTGAGGCGAGCGTGCCCGTGGGGTTGTACTTGTGCAGGAAGTACCCCTCGGGCTCCATCACGCGCTGGGCGAAGCGGAAGAAGGCGCGCGAGAGCTCGCCCTGATGCGCCAGCACCAGCGCATGCGACACCATCGCGCCGTCGCGCGGCCACATGTACGAGTAGGTGTCGCCTGCGAAGTGCGTGATGTCGTAGTCGTTGGCGGCGATGATCGCGCCGCCCTTGTCGATCTGCGTGCGCACGATGAGCGCGCTGCGCACGTAGAGGTCGCGCAGGTGCGCCGGCAGCGGCGAGAAGTCGACGGTCTCCTTGCACGCCCACCAGCGCCAGTACGCCTCGGTGCGCATCATCATGCGCTGCGGCGACTTCTCGCGGACCTTCGCGTCGAGCTGCTTGATCGCGCGGTAGTCGCTGCCTGCCGCGATCCAGTAGCTGATCGTGCCGCTGCCGTTGGGCGCTAGCGCCAGCGCGAAGCCCACGGTCGAGTCGACGCTGCCCTGCGCGATCGAGTTGCGCGACAGCAGCCCGTCCTCGGCGTCGCGCCAGGTGCCCTCGGCGTCGCCGATGCGCTTCTGCCCGCACGCCCACGTGTCGGCGCCGAAGCCGCGCGCGCCGCACCCGTTGATGAGGAAGTAGGTCGCGTCCTTGTAGTGCACGAGCCCGCCGGTGGCCGGGTCGTAGTTGACGGTGTCGCCCACCGCGCTCTCGCCGATCGAGAGGTCCTGGTGGAAGAAGATGCGCACGTCGCGCGGATAGCCCGCCATGTCGGTGACGCGCACGCTGCGCAGGTACACCGGGCTCCAGTAGTCGACCGCATCCTGGCACAGCAGCTCGATGCCGAGCCGCTCGTGGCGCAGGCGCACCTCGGTGACCATCGAGTTGTGCACGTACCGGAGGTCGCG
>JBIIIL010000009.1:0-24971 GCA_044234825.1 Phycisphaerales bacterium | reverse complement strand
GCCACCCTTCTGGTTGACGACCGACACGACACGCATGAGGCGTCTATCGGACGTCTGCCGATTCCGCCTTGAGCGACCGCATCCCGATGGCGGCGAACCCTGCAGTGACCAGCGAGCCAGGCGCATCGCGCACGATGTCCGCACCTGACCCAGCCCCGCCGCGCGGCAGGATCAGCGTGAGGCCTCCGCCGCGCCGCTTCTTGTCCCACTGCATGGCCTCTCGCATCCTGTCCCACGGGGCGATGGCCGGCAGCGCGGTCGGCAGGCCCACCGCCTCAAGGCAGCTTCGGATCGCACCGACATCGGCATCGGTTGGCCCCGGCGCGCCGGCGACCGACCGGCGATGGGCTGCCGCGGCGGCCATGGCGGCCACCAGCCCGATCGCCACGGCCTCCCCGTGCAGCCAGCGGTCAGGCTCGCATGCCTCGATCGCGTGCGCGAAGGTGTGCCCGAGGTTCAGGAGCATGCGCTCGTCGCGCTCGCGCTCGTCGCTCGCCACGATGTCGAGCTTGACCTGCGCGGACCTCGCGATGGCGCGCACGGCACAGGCCCGCACCCCGACGTCTCCTCCGCGGAACGCCGCGAGCGCCTGCAGCTCGCCCATGAGCCCTCCATCCGCAAGGATCGCGTGCTTGACGCACTCGGCGATGCCCGCACGAAGCGCACGCTCCGGCAGCGTCTCGAGCGAACGCACATCGCTGACGACCGCGCAAGGCTGCCAGATCGCGCCGATCATGTTCTTGGCGAGCGTGCCATCGGGAAGCTCGAGATTGACTGCGGTCTTGCCGCCGATCGCCGCATCGACCATGCCCAGCAGCGTGGTCGGCACCTGGATCCAGCGCACGCCGCGCATCCACGAGGCCGCCACGAAGCCCGCCACATCCCCCACGATGCCGCCTCCGATCGCGACGACAAGCGTATCGCGGTCCGCGCCCGCGGACAGGAGCCGCCTCGCGATCTCCTCGACCGCCGCCATCGTCTTCCACCGCTCCGAAGCGCGCACAGGCATCGCCACCGTCCGCAGTGCCGCGCGCTCGAGCGAGCCAGTCGCGCGGGCCGCGAAGTCGCCGACCGCCTCGTCATGGATCACGAGCACGCACGATGGCTTGCGATCGGCACACGCAGCGGCCGCGACGTCACCGAGCCCATCCACAATGCCATCACCGATGTGCACCGGCGTGGTGAACCCGCCCGCGCGCTGGTGGAGCACCAGCGGTCCGGTCAGCCGCATGTGCCCCACGCGCTGAGCAGCGACGTCAGGTCAAGGCCATTCACGGTGCCGTCGCCGTTGAAGTCTGCGCTGCCCGCCCCGCCCCACTGCGACAGCACGGTCGTCAGGTCGAGGCCATCGACGTTGCCGTCGCCGTTGAGGTCGGCCGGGCACGCTGGCGGGGGCGACTGCCACTCGAAGGCGCCACGATCCACGATGGGTCCGGTGCCGCTGCCGGTGTCTGCGGCAGGGCTGTCGACGAAGCGAGGGTTGGCGGCCATGTCCGTGGTGACCCCCGACGGCACGCTCGCGTTGGCGCCCGAGTCGAGGGCGGGCGACGCCGCCTGCAGTCGGTAGTCGCCCGATGCGGCATCGACAAACTGCGGATCGGCGTTGAGGTTCCCCGTTCCCGTGAAGCCACCCTGCACGATGGTGTAGGTCACTGTCGTGGTGCCCCCGGAGTTCGTGATCTGGTTGGCGGCGGTCGTGCCGCCCGGACCCGTGTTCGCCCAGAAGATGCAGTTGGCGACCGTCGAGGTGCCGCTGGTGTTGATGATGCCGCCCGCGAGCGTCGTGGCCACGTTGGCGTAGACCGTGCAGTTGCGCATCGTGACTTGGCTGCTCGTGCCGATCCACATCGCGGCACCGCCGCTGCTGCCCGTCGCCCGGTTCGCGACGAACACGCAGTTGGTGACGCGGCTCTGCGAGCTCCCGAAGCTCTCGATCGCGCCAGCGCGCGATGCGGTGTTGTTCCGGAACAGGCACGACTCCCAAGTCACGTTGGTGTTGTTGCAGTCGAATGCGCCACCGTATGAGCCCCCGACATTGTCGATGAACTCGCAGCGGGTGAATGTGCCGCCTGCGCCGAAGATGTATCCCGCGCCTCCCCCGAAGGTGCACCGATTGGCGATGAAGCGGCAGTTGCGCACGGTCGGCTGGCCACTGGTCAGCACGAGGATGCCACCACCCTTGTCGTTGTCACTGGACGCGAGATTGGCGTTGCCGGCGCGGATGGTGAATCCATCGAGGACCGCAGTCGATGCCACACTCGACCCGAGCACGACGTGGTACGAGTTTTCGCTGAACGTGGTGGTGCTGGTGGTGTCATTGCCGAGCAGGTCACCCGACAGGATCGTCTCGTTGGCCGCGACGTTGCGCTGGTCGCGCTGGGATTCGGTCCCTGCGAAACCGCCATAGATGCCCACACCGGTGCGCATCACGAACGAGGCCGTGCGGCTTCCGGTGCTGCTGGGCTTGTACGTCCCGGCCCTTACCCAGATCTCGTCCCCCGAAACGCTCGCCGCGATTGCCGCGGTCAGCGCCGTTGGACCCCGGTAGGCGTCCGCCCAGCTTGTGCCGGTCCCCGCACCGGTGGTCAATGATCCATCCACGTACCGCACTGCAGCCAGGGCCGCCGGACAGAGTGCAGCGACCATCAGCAACGCAGTGGCCTGAACATGGATTCGACCGTGGTGACTGGTGTGCATTGGCTAGGAGTCGCTGCTCAGCGAGGGGCTGGGGGAGCCTAGCCCACACCGCGTAGTGCTCCAAGGAAGTTCCGACCCGATCGACGCGAATTGGGCGATGATGAGCGCGAAATGACCCCAACGGGATTCGAACCCGTGTTACCTCCGTGAAAGGGAGGTGTCCTAGACCAGGCTAGACGATGGGGCCTTCGCGGCAATCCGACGCGGTACCGGGTCGCGCCTCACAGGCGGGCTGTGCGACTCTGCCGAGGCGGCGGGAATGACCCCAAGGGGATTCGAACCCCTGTTCCATCCGTGAGAGGGATGTGTCCTGAACCAGGCTAGACGATGGGGCCGTCTGCAGATCGGGAGTATAGCGTGCCGACGCGCTCCCGCAATCCCTCGAAGCCTCCGAATCCCCCACCCGCACGTGCACCGACCATTGACCATCCTCACGCCCTCCGCATTCGAGTCGGACCGCGTCCGTCGGGGCCTGTCGACCTCGGATGAGCAGATTCAAGTCATCCAGATCGGGGTAGGTCCGGGGGTCGACTTCTCCGCGCCGTGGACACGGTCCGTCGAGCGTGGCGACACCGTGATCCTGGCTGGCGTGGCTGGCGCGCTGGACCCCGCATGCGGAACCGGCACGGCATGGTGGGCCCGCGAAGTCGTGGACGCCGAGGGGCGCCGCTGGATCCCGACCGTGCAAGGACCGGGCGCGATCGCCCTTGCCGGGATGGATGGCCTGATCGGCACGCCAGAGGCCAAGCGCGTGGCGCTGCAGCGGACTGCCGCGCGCATCGTCGACTGCGAGTCGGCCCACTTTGCGCGCATCGCGGAGTCGCGCGGGTGGAGGTGGGGCGTGGTGCGCGGGATCAGCGACGGCGCCGGCGACACGGTGCCGCCATGGATGCCGCAGATGCTGCGCCGCGACGGATCGATCGACGCCTCCGCGGTCGCCGTCAGCCTCCTGACGAGCCCAAGGCGCGCCATCGACATGATTCGCGCCGGTCGCGCGGCGGACCGTGCGATGCGCGCGGCCTGCGCACTCATCGACGAGTTCGCACGCGAGCCATTCGAGACTCGGGGCGCACGGCGAGTGCTGCTGTTTGGCGGCACCTTCGACCCTCCCCACCGGAGGCACGTCTCGATGGCATGCGCCGCAGCCACCATCCTTGACTGCGACCGCATCGTGGTGATGCCCGCAGGACGCAGCCCGCTGCGCCGCGGCGTGGAGACCGCGCCGCCGCAGCTCCGCCTCGCGATGGCGCGCGCTGCGTTCGCGTCCGAAGCGCGCGCGATCGTCAGCGACCTCGAGTTGCGACGCGCAGGCACCAGCTACACCGTCGACACGCTGAGCGCGCTTGGCGCTGGCTCCCGCCGTGCGCGCACGGACACCGTGCTGCTGATCGGCAGCGATCAGGCGCTGCAGTTCGACCAGTGGCGCGAGGCGCGGCGGATCCTCGAGGAACTGTCGGAGGTCGCTGTGGTGCTGCGCCCGCCTGACGACCGAGTGACCTTCGCGGCGCGCTGCAAGGCGGGTGGCGCCAGCGCCACCGAGTGGATCCGGCGGCTGCTCCCCCTGCCCCCAGTCGACCTGAGCGCCACGGGAGTGCGTGCCGCGCTCGTGCGTGGCGCGGACCCCCACACGATCCCGGGGCTCGATCCGGCGGTTGCCGACCTGATCGAGCGCAGCGGCCTCTACCGCCGCGCCGAGATGCCAGCCTGACCTCGCATGCCCAAGGGCCGCGTGCGGCACCGTGAACTGCCCCTTCGGCGGCGTGCCGCGCCCGCCTAGACTCGCGGAATGCCCTCCCGCGGCTCCACTGGTACGAGCGCCATGTCCGCCCGCCCGGGCTCCGTCTCGCGCGTGGCCTTCGTCAGCCTCGGATGCCCCAAGAACCTCGTCGACAGCGAGAAGATGCTGGGCATGCTGCGTGACGATGGCCTCACGCTCGTCAGCGAGTCTGATGCGCCGGATGCGATCGTGGTCAATACGTGCGGCTTCCTCGAGGCGAGCAAGGACGAGTCGCTCGATGTGATCAGGGATGCCATCGAGCGAAAGTCGCGCGGCGCGCTCTCGCGAGTGGTGGTGGCGGGATGCCTCGTGCAGCGCCACCGGGCGAAGCTGCTGGAGTGGGCGCCCGGCATCGATGCCCTCATCGGCGTCTTTGACCGCGACCAGGTGGTCGAGGCTGTCCGGGGAGCCCCGCCGGCGCGACCCGGCATCGACTCGGTGGCTCCGGCGACTGCCGAAGGGGGCGAAGCGCTCGGCGGCGCGCGCCCGCGCTACTGGATCGCCGGCAACGCGCTTCAGGCCGCCGCGAGCCGCGGCATCGCCGTCACCGGACTCACGGTCCACGGCAAGGACGGCAAGGGCATCGGCTACTGGGAGTCGGACGCGGACCGGTTCAGGCTGACCCCCCGCCACTGGGCGTACCTGCGCGTCAGCGAGGGCTGCAACCAGCGGTGCGCGTTCTGCACGATCCCATCGATCCGCGGCAAGATGCGCTCCAAGCCGATCGACCGCATTGAAGCTGAGGCGCATGCGCTGCTGCGCGATGGCGCGTTCGAGCTGAACCTCATCGGCCAGGACACGACGAGCTTCGGCATGGACATCGGCTATGAGCCGGGCCTCGTCGGCATGCTCGAGTCGCTCGACCGCGTGGCGGCCGCGCACGGCGGCGCGTGGATCAGGCTGATGTACGCATACCCGTCGAACTTCACGGACGACATGATCGATGCCCTCGCCCGGCTCGACAGCATCGTCAAGTACATCGACATGCCGCTCCAGCACGCGAGCGACCGCATGCTCACCGCGATGCGCCGTCACGTGTCCGCATCGCACCAGCGTGACCTCGTCGAGCGCCTGCGCGAGCGCGTACCGGGGCTGGCGCTGCGCACCACCTTCATCACCGGGTTCCCTGGCGAGACCGAGGAGGACCACCAGGAGCTTCTCGAGCTGATCGAGGAGGCGCAGTTCGACGCGATGGGCGTCTTCCAGTACTCGCGCGAGGAGGGCACCCCCGCGGGCACGATGGACCTCGATCCTGCGCTGCACGTGCCGGACGAGGTGAAGGCCCGCAGGGAGTCCGAGCTGATGGAGCTCCAGCAGCGCATCGCCTTCGAGAACTGCGCCTACGTCGCCGAGCAGCGATGCCAGTTCGACGTGCTCATCGACGGACCTGCGGCGGGCGGATCCGCGGCGCGCGCCACGCCCGGCGTGAGCGGCGGAGGCACGCTTCATGTGGGACGTGCGTACCACCAGGCTCCCCAGATCGACGGCCTCACCTACGTGCAGAGCAAGGAGCCGATCGCGCCCGGCGAGCTCGTGCGCTGCACGGTCGTCTCAAGCGACGGGTACGACCTCATCGCGCAGCCGAGCGCGGACCTCGACACCACGATCCGGCTGAAGGTGGTCCGATGACCGGCGCCAGTGGCGAGAGGGCACCGACACCATCGGTGGCACGGCACCTCACGCGCGCGCTGGCGGTTGCGCTCGTGTGCGCAGCGTCCGGGGCAAGGCCCGCCTCAGCGCAGTCCAACGCCCCGACGCCGCCACCGATCCCGGATCTTGACATCGATCCCACCGAGCAGATCGACGTCAGGGGATGGTGGAGCAACGGCCGCGAGCTGCTGCTGATCCAGGCCGATGGGGGCTATCGGCTCTGGAAGGGCACCAACCGGTTCCTGGCGCCCGACGACATCGGACGCTGGGACCGGCAGACCTACCGCACGCTCTGGCTCGAGACCTACCGTGGACAGAAGCACTCGCGTGACCGTGCGCACCTGCGCCGCGAGTCGGGCACGCTGCTGCTCACGGTGCGCGACCTTCAGCCGATGCAGCAGCTGCAACGCCCGCCGCATACGCGTGAGGACACGATGGTGGGATCGTGGTCAGGTCCGCCCGGCACGCTGCAGCTCCGCGGTGACGGCACGTACACCTTCGCCGCATCGAAGGCGGACCCCAAGGACCGCCAGCCGATCCGCCTCGGATCGCATTCCGGCACCTGGCTTGTCCGCGATGACACGCTCGTGCTCAGCCAAGGCGAGCGCACCAAGCCCGTGGTGGCGCCGATCGTCCTTCCGGTGCCCGCGCCTTCGGTGCCTGCAGCGGCGAGCTCGAGCGGGGCCGCGCGGACCGTGCCCCCTCCGACGGCGCCTTCGCCCTCAGGTGCCGTACCGCCAGCGCTTGCGCCGGCGGCGATTGGTGGCGGTGCACCGACGCCACTGCCGCATCAGATGCTTGCCCCTGAGGGCACCACCATCGCGCTCCCGGGCGGCGAGCTGCGACGCGAGGCGCCGGGCGACCCGCCCGCGCGCTGAGCCTGCGCATGTCGCTGCTCTGGCCGCAGCTTCATGACCCGTCCTTCCGGCCCGGGCTTGCAGAACTGGCGCGCCTGCACTGGCGCGCCAACATGATCATGCTGCGGCGGCCGCGCGCATGCCTTGAGTTCACCGCGATCTCGCTCGTGCCGCTGGCCGCGCTCATCGCGTGGCTCGCCGCGGCTGGATGGTTCGACGACCGCATCGCATCCCTGGTGCGACCGGCGTTCCTGATCCCCACGGGCATCGCGTTCCTGGCGCTTCAGCACATCGCGTTCGTGATCGCCTTCGAGCGCAGCTACGCGCCGTCCTTCCGCCGTGCCATGACCGAGCGGGGCCGCCCCGCCTGCGAGCGCTGCGGCCACCTAGGCGTCGGCGCGGGCTCGCGCTGCACGGAGTGCGGCGCTGCGTGACCGCGCGCGCTCGAATGCCCGCCTGAGGTTGCCGCTGTAGAGGATGTCCTCGGTGAAGTCGTCAGCCTCGCGGTGTGGCTCCACGGCCGCCGGATGGACGAGCGGGAAACGCATCGGCGACGTCGGCAGGAAGGCGAAAATGCTGTTGGCCTGCTGCGTGTGCGTGGCACCCTCGTCGAAGCCGTAGTTGGACACGAGGTTGGCATTCGGGATCACGTGCATGCCGTGTCGACGCCAGTAGCTGAATCGCCACGGGAAGTCCCATGTGTGCCTGGTTCGGTACGCGGTCTCGAAGATGTGATCCCAGTACTGCTGCGCGACCGGCGAGCTGAACTGAGTCTCGAGCCAGCGGTCGCGGCGGGCCGCGGGCCAATCGGCCATTTCGGGGTCATGCAGGGCCCAGGCCCGTCGCCACGTCGCCCACCCCCACACATGGCCGTGCCGCGAGAGGTAGTAGCTCCCGGAACCCCGCTGCGCGCCGAACTGGAAGCTGCTCCCCGACACGGAGAGCACCCGCGTGTCCTCGCGGTACCGGCCGAGCATCTCGTCGCAGAACCGGAAGAAGGTGGGCTCCGGGACGCAGTCGTCCTCCAGGATGACCGCCTCCTCGAACTGGGAGAAGAGCCACGACAGCCCGCTCTCGATCCGCGCCCGCAGACCCATGTTCCTTGGCGAGAGAAGCGTGCGCACGTCGCACGGCCAGTCAATCCACTCGAGCACGGACCGCGCCTCCGCACAGGCCGCCTCATCGCCCGGCACGTCCGGTCGCGGCCCATCCGCGATGATCGCCAGCCTCGACGGCCGAACCGCACGGATCGCGTCGAACACAAGCCGTGTCGTCTCGGGGCGGTTGAACATGAAGAGCGCCACAGGCGACCGGCCGCGGTACTCCGGCTGCGCCGATGCATCTGCAGGGGGCAGCGTCCCGTCACAGCCGGCAACCTCAGGCTCGAGCGATGCCGCAAGTCCCATGTGCTGGGTGCTCCCGGCAAAGTGGAGAAAGTGCACGCTTCGGCGGGCATGGCTCAGGCACTCCGCACGCCGCGCCGGGTCATCGGACTCATCGAGGAACGGGTAGTGGAGCGACTGGTAGATGCCGAACAGGAAGTTGAACCTCGGATCGATCCAGTGCACGCAGTTCGCGGAGAGCATCTCGTACGAGAGCGGACGCATCTCGTAGTTCCAGCCCGGACCCTTGTCCTCGTAGCCGCGGTAGGTCCGCTCGAGCATGTCACGGTGGTGCTTGGGCGAGAGCACCATCACGCCGGTCTGCACGACGTGGTCGAACCCGCGGGAGAGTCCGTACACGGAGTAGTAGGAGCGCGGATTCGGGTTGTCGATGAAGGGCACGCCCAACCGCCGCCAGTGGGCGTACTGCTTGCGCCGGATGAGCCGGTGCAGCGCCGGCGACGGGATGCCGAACTCATCCACGGCCCCCACCTTCTCGACCGGAACCCCAGCACAGACGTCCGGTGCGCCGGGCGCGATCAGGATGTCCGAGTCGAGCCACACCATCCGGTCGTAGCGCGCACTGAACGGCTGGCTGAGGATCAGGCACTTCTGCCACGCAGGGGACCGCAGGCACGCCCGCTCCGACATGTCGAGCGGCTCGTCGACGCAGATGAGGTCATACCCGTGCCTCTCGGCATAGCCGCGCCAGTTGGGCTCGCATATCTCGCGCCACCGCCGTCGGAAAGACTCCCCGATGGCCAGCGTCACGATCGCGCGGCGCTCGCTCATTCGATCTCCTCCAGAATCGCCCGAATCGCCGCCGTGACCGAAGTCCGATCGGATCCCAGATTGAGGTGCCGGCACGGCAATGCCCGCACCAGTCGCGATATGGCGTCGATCGCGTGCGCACCTGCGCCAGGCAGTTGCTGCAGCGTGACGGCAGCCAGCGCACGGCACGCCTCTGCGCCAGTGGCGGGCTCCCAGGTCGTGAGGGCGCCTCTGCCGATCCTCGGAAGGAGAACCACGCGCAGAGGCATGTGCGTGACGATCCGCTGCGGCACGCAGCGATTGAGGAAGAAGATGGTCTTGTCGCGAGGGTGCTCCACCGCGCCACGGGCCAGCGCCCCGGCACCGGGAATGCGCGCGACATCGGCCGCATGCAGCCTTCCTGTGGAGAAGACGCTATGCGCCACCGGCGTCGGACCCGGATCGACGGCGCAGTAGTCATCGCTCGCATAGTCCATGCCCGCGCACAGGCACGTCAGCGCCGTGTTCGACTTGCCTGCACCCCCGCTTCCGGCAAGCAGCGCCCCAGCACCGCCGACCCCCACGGCACCCGCGTGGACAAGCTGAAGACCCAGTTCCTGTGTCCACCAGTGGAGCAGCGGCAGCAGCGGCATGCTCGTGGCATATGGGGGTACGGTGCGCGCGTCGCGAATCCAGCAGATGGCGCGGCCCGTCGCGAGATCCATCATGATGAAGATGCCGCTGTGGGTGTGGAACGAGACTCGGAACCTCTGCGAGCTGATTCCGCGAATGTCGCCGCGCGCCGTGTAGTCATCGAGAGACCACGGGGGAGCCGGCATGGACATTCCACCGATGGCGGAGTCGCCGAGCGACACGTCCATGGCTGGCTGCGGGTGGGGCGAGGCCGCTGCCAGATGCTCGAAGGCGCTCCCAAGCGCCTGTCGCAGGGGGCGGCAGAGAAACCTGAGGCGCACGGCACTTCCCGCCAGTCGCACATCCAGCACATCCGATGGAGCGCCCGCAGATGCCCGGAAGTATGAGGCCATCGTGCGCTCGAAGAAGCCCTCGAGCACGCTGTCGGTGCAGGACGCGCCGGCCGATGCGCGTTCCCCGTGCGGCCCGCCGGTCACGATCGCACCTCCGCAAGTCCAGCCGGCGCATCACCCGCATCGTCACGCACCATCCATGCGATGGCCCGAAGCCGGGACTTGGATTGCGGCGCACCAGAAATGGGCCGCCGCGTCAGCGATCGGTCGATCGCATCATCGGTGACATCCACCGAGACGGCACGCAGGGGCCACTGCGCCCCGAAGACCACCGAGCTGAGCCGGTCATAGTGGCACCACTGGTCAAACGCGACAATTCGCTCCACGCCCCGTGCCGTCTCGATGCGCAGCACGCCGGAATCAGGGCCCGCAACAACCAGCATGCCCACGATGTCGCCGTCACATTCCATGCGCACAGGATTGCCAGGCTCCAGGCCGGTCCACTGGTGCACGAAGCGGAATGTCCCCCTGCTGCACCGATCGGGGACCGCGGCCATCGTCGACACCACCGGGACGAGCCGCGTGCGCTCGAACCGGTCTGCATGACGTGGCGCTGGATCGCGCACACCGTGACCCGCCGGACCGAGCTCAAGTATGGCGTTGCACAGCCAGGCAGCCACATGCCTCGCCCCGTCGGCGGTCGTGTGCACTCCGTCGCGGTACCAGCAATCGCGAGTCGCGCCTCCCTGGGAGGCGACAAGCCCGTGGACGTCGATCGTCGGCACCCCGTAGTGCGCGGCAACGCGATCCCAGGTCCGCATCGCCTCCGCGTGCCTGCCGCCGCTGCCGTCCCCGCGGTAGCCGTGCACCACGATGCACACGCAACCGACCGAAAGGAGCTTTCGGAGGATGCCCTCCGCCACGGCACCGAGCCTTCGCAGATTTGCCTCGGAGCCGCTGTCACCCGTCGTCAGCTCAATCACGCACACGTCCGGTCGGTGCGCAAGCACCAGCTGGTCAAGGAGAAACACGGCCGTGACCGAGCCGACGCCTCCGATGCCGGCATTGACCGCACGGTGATGCTGCGCGGAGCGCTCGACGAGGCACCGGTGAAGCGCAGGACGAAACCCGTCGCGCTGCTCGGTGACGCTGGCGCCAAGGTAGGCGATGACGCAGGTGCGCTCGCAGAGGAGCTGCGCCACAGTCGCCGCACGCCCCGCCGTCACCGTCCTGCCCCTTCGCCGAGGCTGGCTCGGCACTCCGCGTACATCGGGCACGCGATCTGCCATGGCTTGAATGGACCCCAGTAGTGGTTGACGTGCACCTCGTGCACGGGCTCGAGACCGCGCACGGACCCGGACCAGCCGCAAGAGGGCTCCTGCCGCAGCTCCACGAATCCGGCGCATGCATTCCACTCAGGGCCAATCTCCGGATGCGTGTAGTCGTAGCCGATGCGCCTGAAGTGGGTGTGAAGCAGCGCCTGGTCGGTGCCGGGCACGTCCCATCGGAATCCGCACTCGTGCGCGAGGGCGATCAGCCGGCGGTAGTCGCAGAAGGACGGATCCCCGACGACCTGCACCCCGGAGTTGAGGAAGGGCATGTCGCCGGTGTGACCCGGAATCCGCCGCTGGTGGTCGATGCCGATCCATGGCCTGTCGTGGCGGCGCTCCCACAGGAACTCGAGGCTCGACAGCGGGATGGCGTCCGCGTCGAGGTAGATGAAGGGCTCGCGCATGCCGCACAGATTGTGGAGCTTGAAGAAGATGTTGTGCATGGCGTGCGGGTTCCGCAGCACCCGTGCCGCCTTGTCGTATGTCCGGACCTCCACCGCCACGTTGCCGAAGGCCTTGAACCGAAGCGCGAGCCGGTCCGGCAGTGGCCGCGCGGCAATCACGGTGATGCGCGCTGCGGGATTGACCCGCTGCACCGAGTCCATCCACATCCAGCACATCGCCAGCAGATGCTCGTCTTCGAACGTGTAGTTCATGACGGTGACGATGTGCATCGACATGGGCCTGCGCGCGGCCGCAGCGTCGCCACACAGGCACCGCCTACCGCTTCGGCATCGTAGGGCTCACGCACCGAGCGGCGTGCACCAGCGCACGGCGCATCGCGGGACTGGCGGGTCACCTACGATGCGTCCCATCAGACGCCATGGGAGCGCCGACCTCAAGTCGCACGATCGGCACGCAAGGCCTCATCATGCGCATCGCACGCAGCCTCGAGTCGCCAGGCCTGGGCTTCGCAGCCGGGAAGCTGGGCTTCTCCGAGCAGTACTGGCTGAACTACCCGAGGGTCCTCGCCGCCGAAGCTGACCCGCGCGCGGTTCGTGCGTACGAGCTTGGCTTGCGCACGCACCTTGAGCGTCAGTCGGGGATCTATCCGAGCTCACCAGCCTTCGCGCAGGAGTTCGTCGCGCGGTACGCGCATGACCTGCGCGCACTCGATGCGATCGGCGTGTTTGGCACGCGCATCGAGCCCGCACTCGCCGAGTTCCACAGGTTGCCGGGAGCGCTCATCCCCTACAAGTGCATGGAGCCTGACCGCTCGTCGCCAGCCGACGATGCAGCGTGCTACCTCCCGCTCTTCCGCGACAAGCGACTGCTGATTGTGGCGCCCTTCGCCGGACTGCTGCGCGAACGGGCGAACGAGCGCACCTTCGAGGGCGTGTGGGCACGGACTGGCAAGCGCTGGTTCCATCCGTCGAGCGTCGAATCGGTCGAGTTCCCGTATGGCTTCGATCCCGCGACACAGGTGCGCTTCCCGACGGCCCTGGGCCTCTGCGACTGGATCTGTGCGCGAGTCGACGCAGTCCAGTTCGATGTGGCGCTCATCGCGGCGGGCGGGCTGGCGATCCCGATCGCCGCCCACATCAAGCGCTCCGGGCGCATCGGGATCTCGCTCGGCGGTCACCTGCAGGTGCTCTTCGGGGTTCTGGGGCAGCGTTGGCGCTCGCGCGAGTCGTGGGCAGATCGCTACTTCAACGATGCGTGGATTGACATGCCTGAGCGGTACCGCCCGCCCAACTGGGCGCAGCTCACCGACGGGGGCGCGTACTGGTGAGGTACGCAAGGGCGGCACCGTGCTGCGCCCCGTGACGCGGTACCCTCCGATGCACCGGCGGCGCGCGGGTCCACGTACGGACTGGCGATGCCGCGAAGAGGAGGAGCTCTCGGATGGCCACGACGGACCGCTTCAGGGTCAACTCGCCTGATGTCGCATGGGAGTCATTTGACGGCGAGGTGGTCATCGTCAATCTCCAGTCTGGCCACTACTTCAGCGCCCGGAGCACCGGCGCGCTCATCTGGAGGGCGCTGGCTTCAGGCGCGTCAAGGGCTGAGGCCGATGCCCTCGTCATCTCGGCGTTCGAGGGCGACGCCGCCGACATCGAGCGGTCGGTCCGCGAGTTCGTCGACATGCTGCTCGAGCGCTCGCTCATCGCGCCTCTCGCCGAAGGGGAGTTGCCCGCTGCCGGATCGCCTGCGGACGCGACGCCTGCGATCGCGAGATCTGCGTTCGCCGCACCCGTGCTCGACACCTACGCCGACATGCAGGACATCCTGCTGCTCGACCCGATCCACGAGGTCGACGACACCGGTTGGCCCAAGCCGCGCTAGCCCGTGATGCACGCCGGCAGCGCCGCACGCACCGACTCCGCCTCGCCAGGCCAGCCGCTGGTGAGCGTGATCATCGCGGTCCGCAACGGTGAGGAGTTCCTCGGGGCGGCCATCGAGAGCGCGCTGGCCCAGACGTGGCTGCGGCGCGAGATCATCGTGGTCGACGGCGACTCGAGCGACCGCAGCCGGGAGATCGCCTGCTCCTTCCCTGCCGTGAAGCTCCTCAATCAGCGATCCACCGGGTTTGCGGCGGCCTGGAACGAGGGCGTTCGCGCCGCGATCGGATCGATGGTCGCCATCCTGGACAGCGACGATCTCTGGGAACCGCAGAAACTCGAGCTTCAGGTAATGGCCCTGCTGGCGCACCCGGAGTGCGGATACGTGATGTCGGCGACCCGGTTCCTGCGCATGCCAGGCGCGCCACTGCCCGCAGGCTACGAGCGCGTGGACCTTGAGGCCAGCCACTCGGCGCCGATACCGAGCGCAATGCTGGCCCGGCGCGAGGTCTTCGACCGCATCGGACTCTTTGACGAGAGCCTGCGCATCGCGAGCGACATCGAGTGGTTCCGGAGGGCGCGCGACCACGGAATCAAGTCGGTCAGCATGCCTGAGGTGCTGCTGCGCCGGCGCATCCACAGCAGCAACCTGTCGTACCGGCCGCCCGACCCTGGCCTGCTCAACCGCGAGCTCCTGTCCCTGCTGCGCCAGTCGATCCATCGCCGTCGGAGCGCCGAGTAGCCCCGCTGCCGCTCGGGAGGCCGCGCACGCTGCGCCGGAACGCCCACACGCATCCGGTCAGCCCGCAGACTGCTCGCCGCGCCTGCGCGCCACCACAACCTGCAGCGCCTGGAGGTATCCGCGCCTCGACGCGTCGCTCCGCGTGAAGTTGCTGAGGTGAACGCGCCGCCGAAGGCACAGCGTGTCGACATGGCCTATGAGCACACCGGCTCGAGTCGCGCGGTCCTGCCACTCCATGTACTCGCCCGCCCACAGTCCCTCGCGGAATCCCCCGGCTCGATCGATGGCTTCCCGACGCAGCACGAGCGACGGAAGTCCGACGCCTGGCTGTGGCCCCGCGGGTACCGCGAAGCTGGCGGCCTGTTCGGCTGGGATGTCCGGCGAGACGAAGTGCTCCACACGCCCCATGACCCCGCCCCACTCCGGCCGCGATCCGAGCGCCTGCACCATCTCATGCAGCCGGCCCGACGGCCAGATGTCGTCCGCATCCTGAAATGCGATGATGGGGTTGCCCAAGGCGTCGATCCCGTCCTGTGCCGCACCCCCAAGGCCCTCTCGGCGCTGCGGGATCACCCGGATCCGGCCAGCACGCGGCGCAAGTGACTCGATCGAGCCGTCCGTGGAGCCGCCGTCGACAACCACGACGTCCGCGGGCGGACGCGACTGGTCGAGCACGCTCGATACCGCCTCGGCCAAGTAGGGAAACGCGTTGCGCACCCTGATGACCACACCGACGTCGATCACCGCACGTGCTCCACGGGGTGCGGCCGGGGATGCGCGCGCTCGTGCCCGACGAGCCTCGCGATCCCCTCCTCAAGGGCTACCGTCGGCCTCCAGTTGAGGAAGTCGCGCGCCGCAGATGCGTCGCCGCAGAGCCGGGTCACCTCGCTCAGCGGAGGACGGCGGCGCGA
This sequence comes from Phycisphaerales bacterium, assembly GCA_044234825.1. Taxonomy (GTDB): domain Bacteria; phylum Planctomycetota; class Phycisphaerae; order Phycisphaerales; family SM1A02; genus ZLKRG44. The sequence goes on along the minus strand of JBIIIL010000009.1, from coordinate 9,606 downwards.
GTCGACGGACCTGATCGGCACCGTCCGGCCAGCAGCCTCCATGGCCATGCGGGCGAGCTCACCTATGGACGTCGCGCGGCCCGTCGCGAGGTTGAATGCGCGCCCCTCAACGCCTTCAGCCCACCCCGCCGCGACGAACCCGGACACGGTGTCATCCACATGAACCATGTCCCGTGTCGGCCTCAGGTCCCCAAGCTGGAGGTGATCGGCGCCGGCCACGAGCTGGGCCACGATCGAGGCGAGCACGGCACGCGTGGACTGCCTCGGTCCATACGTGTTGAACGGTCGCACGATCACGACCGGGACACCGAAGCTCCTCCAATGCGCCGTAGCCAGCGCGTCGGCTGCGATCTTCGAGGCCGCGTAGGGCGACTGCGGGCAGAGGGGATGCGCCTCCGACATGGGCACAGCGACTGCACTGCCGTACACCTCGCTGGTGGACGTCTGCACCATCCGCGCCACACCATGGCGGCGACACGCATCGAGCACGTGCAGCGTTCCACCAGCGTTGACCGCGTGCACAAGGCCCGGCATGTCATACGACGCCGGGACCGAGATGACCGACGCAAGGTGAAACACCACCTCGCATCCGGCCACGGCCCGGTCGACGGAGGTGCCATCGGTCACGTCACCGGTCACGACCTCAAGCGAGTGGCGCACGTCCCGATCCATGAGGTCGAGGTTGCCCGGACCGGGTGGGGAGCGGTAGTGGACGAATGCCCGCACTTGCGCCCCCTCGCGCACCAGTCGCTCACAGAGGTGGCTGCCGATGAACCCTGCCGCCCCGGTCACGAGGCATCGGGTGGTGCGCCCGACCACGTGCTCTAGGGCTCCTTGAGCCCGAGCTCGCGCACCACGTCATCCGTGATGTCGATCGAGTCGGGATAGCGCAGCATCGTGCGCGACTGCACCTGCAGCATCGCATCGGGCAGCGACCGTGAGTCAAAGGGCTTCGATGCCGGGAGGAACCGGTAGACAAGGTCAACTGACCTGCGGTCCGCCACCACATCCACCGCCGAGAGCATCTCCTTGTAGGCCTTCTCGACCTGCTCGGCGGCGAGCTTCGACTGGATGTCCTGGATGCGCGCGGACCACGCCTGCGCCTCGTTCTGCAGCGCCGCGAACTCGCGCTGGATCTGCTCGAACTCCGGGGACTTCGGGTCGGGGTTGGGGTGCTTCTCCTCGAAGGCCTTGAAGCGGCGCTCGAACTCCTCGCGCGCCTCGCGGGCCTGCTCGTCGAACTTCATGCGGTCCGCGATGAAGCGCTCGGACTGGATGATGCCCTTGAGGACCCGGTCCACGTGGACGAGCCCGACCGAGAATGCGCGGCTCCCGGGCTCGCTGCCCCACGAGAGGCGCCCGATGCCGTTGCGGAGCGCCAGCGGCGGCGCATCTGCGGCCGCACCCTTCGGTGCCGCGAGCAGCAGCGCGTCAGCCGGGCCGAGCTCGACAGGGGCGCGACCCTCCTGGGCCACCGCGGGTCGCACCGAGAGCGCCAGCATCGCGCCCACCATGCCTCCCACCACCCCGCACGCCGCGCACATCGCCGCCATCGCCCGACCTCGGCTCATTCCGGCTCCTTCTCGGTGTCCTTGACCTCAGTGACGTTGAGCTCGCGCATCACCTCGTCGGTGATGTCGATCGACTCGGGGACCCGCACGAACGTGCGGGCAAGCAGCTGGCGCGCGAGGTCGTCGGCGGTGCCCGGCTCGAGCTTCTCCGACGCCGGCACGAAGCGCATCACGATGTCGAGCTTCCGCCGGTCCGCGACCACCTCCACCGCCTCGCGCAGGTCGCCGTAGGCCGCCTCGTACTGCTTCGCGATCAGGTCGCGCTGCGCCTTCTCGTGCGACTCGCCCCACTCGCCGACATCCTGCTGGAACGACTCGATGTCCTCGCGGAGCTTCGGGTCCGCATCCTCGTCGTCCCCGGCCTTGGTGATCCGCTCCCGCAGCTCCTTCGCGCGCTTCTCGAAGTCCGCCTCCTTGGCGGTGCGCTCGTCAGTGAGACGGTCACGCTCCTCGGCGAAGCGAGCGCTCTCCATCAGCGCACGCACGCCCTTCGACACGTTGACCGTGCCGATGGAGTAGACGCGGTGCCCTGCACCATCGCCGAAGGACACGCGGCCATCGACGTTGGAGAGCCTCACGGGCGTCTTGCCGGCGATCACGATGGAGTCGGCCGGCCCGAGCTCGACCTGCTTCGCGGCATCCGCGACGGCCGCGGCATCGATCCGCCCCGTCATGCCAAGGGCGTTGAGCCCGAGGGTCACCAGAGTGCTTGCGAGGATGGCCGATCCGGTGGCGATGAGGGTGGTGCGCATCGGGGCAAGGCTACCCACCTGCATGCCACGCGCGGCGCGGCCGGGATGACGCGCCGCGCCACGGTCCGTGGCGGGTGGCGCCGGGCGCTCAGTCCTGCTCGAGGACGGCGAGGAACGCGCTCTGCGGGATCGTCACCGAGCCGATCTGCTTCATGCGCTTCTTGCCTTCCTTCTGCTTCTCGAGGAGCTTGCGCTTGCGCGTGATGTCGCCGCCGTAGCACTTGGCCAGCACGTTCTTGCGCATCGCCTTGATCGACTCGCGCGCGATGATCTTGCCGCCGATCGCCGCCTGCAGCGGGATCTCGAACTGGTGGCGGTCGATCTGCTCCTTCAGCTTGACGAGGATCAGGCGGCTGCGGTGCTCGGCGAAGTCGCGGTGCACGATCAGCGACAGCGCCTCCACCGGCTCGCCGTTGACGAGGATGTTGCAGCGGACGAGGTTGTCCGGCCGGTAGCCCACGATGTGGTAGTCCATCGTGCCGTAGCCGCGGGTGATCGACTTCAGCTTGTCGTAGAAGTCGTAGATGATCTCGGCCAGCGGCAGCTCGTAGTCGAGGATCTGCCGCGCGTCGCTCACGTACCGCTGCTCGAGGAACCGCCCGCGGCGCGAGTCGCAGAGCTTCATGAGGTCCCCGATGCACTCGTTGGGGCACATGATCTCGATCTTGACGATCGGCTCGCGGATCGCCCGGATCTGCGAGGGATCGGGCAGGTCAGCGGGATTGTGGATCTCGACCTCGCTGCCGTCAGTCATGTCCACCATGTACTTGACGGTCGGGGCGGTCTGCACGACCTCCACGCCGCCCTCGCGCTCGAGGCGCTCCTGCACGATGTCCATGTGCAGCAGCCCGAGGAATCCGCACCGGTACCCGAACCCGAGCGCCTCCGAGTGCTGCACCTCGAAGGTGAAGCTCGCGTCGTTGAGGTGGAGCTTCTCGATCGCCTCGCGCAAGGCCTCGAAGTCGGCCTTCCTGCCTGACCCGCCCTCGGCATCGGCGCTCGAGGGGTAGAAGTCGCAGAAGACCATCTGCTTGGGCTCCTCGTAGCCGGGCAGCGCCTCGGCCGCGGGATCCCCGTCGAGCGTGATCGTGTCGCCGACGCGGACGTCGCCGAGGCTCTTGATGCTGGCGCTGATGGACCCGACCTGCGCCCAGCCGAGCTCCTTCACGCGCGTCGCGTGCGGCGTGTACCGGCAGATCTCGCTCACGCCGAAGGTGCGGCCGGTGCCCATCATGCGGATCTTGTCGCCCACACGCAGCCGGCCGTCGTAGATGCGCACGTACACCACCACGCCGCGGTAGTCGTCGTACTTCGCGTCGAAGATGAGCGCACGCAGCTTGTCGGTCTGCTGCGGCTTGGGCGCTGGAAGCTTCGCGCAGATCGCGTCGAGCAGCTCGGTGATGCCCTTGCCGGTCTTGGCGCTGACGGAGATGCAGTCCTCGGCGGGCAGCCCCAGCACCTGCTCGACCTCCATCGCGACGCCGTCCGGATCCGCGGCGGGCAGGTCGATCTTGTTGATGACGGGGATCAGCTCGAGGTTGTTCGCGACCGCCAGGTAGGCGTTGGCCACGGTCTGCGCCTGCACGCCCTGCGTGGAGTCGACGACGAGCACCGCCCCTTCGCATGCGCTCAGCGCCCGGCTGACCTCGTAGGCGAAGTCCACGTGACCGGGCGTGTCGATGAAGTTGAGCTCGTAGTCCTCGCCCTTGTACTCGTGGTGGACCGTGACCGCGCTGGCCTTGATCGTGATGCCCCGCTCGCGCTCGAGATCCATCGAGTCGAGGAACTGCTGCCGCGCCTCGCGCTGGGAGAGCGCCTTGGTGGCCTGCAGGAGCCTGTCGGCCAGCGTGCTCTTGCCGTGGTCGATGTGGGCGATGATGGAGAAGTTGCGGATGTGCACGGCGGGTCGCCCGGCCTGCGCCGAGTCACGCGATTCTAGCGCGCGAGCGAGTCGGCAAAGGCACGCGCCAGCGTGCGCTTCACGTGAGCCATCGGCGGCGCGCAGCCAGGACCGCCGAGCTCTGCCTCCATGCTGGTGACGGGTCGGCCCGCGAGCCCGCAGGGCACGATGGCGTCGAAGTGCCGCAGGTCAGGCGCGACGTTCAGCGCCAGGCCATGGAACGTGCACCAGCGCGAGACGCGCACACCGAGCGCGCAGATCTTTCGCCCGCCATGCCCGCCGTGTCCCCCGACCCAGACGCCGGTCGCGGACTCATCCCGCGCGCCCTCGATGCCCCAGGAGGAGATGGTGCGGATCGCGCACTCCTCGAGCAGACGCATCCACCCATGGATCCGAAGGCCCACCGCGTTCAGGTCGGCGATGGCATATGCGACAAGCTGGCCCGGCCCGTGCCAGGTCACGTCGCCGCCGCGGTCGGTCTCCACGAGCTCAACGCCGCGCGCCGCGAGTGCTTCGCGCGAAAGCAGCACGTGACCCGGCGCTGCGGGGCGACGCGAGACCGTGACCGCGGGCGGGTCGTGCTCGAGCAGGAGCACCGTCGCGGGGCGCCCGCCCTGCTCGCGCGCCGCCACCGCCCGTGCGTGAAGCGCGCACTGCAGCTCGTACGCGTCGGCGTACGCGATCCTGCCGACATCCCACGCCTGGACAGAGGGCGTGTCGAGCAGGCATTCGCCAAGCCTGTCCGCGCCGGGCACCGGCGGCTCTGGGTTCATCGCGTCCACCACCTGATCCTAGGTGGCGGCCGCCGTCGGATCGCCGCGCGCCGATATCGTTCACGCCCATGCCGAAGATCCACCCGAGCGCATGCATCGACGGCGACGTGACTCTCGCGGACGACGTGGTCGTGGGTCCCGGATGCGTGATCACGGGCAGGCCAGGCGCGGTGCGCATCGGCGCCGGCACGGTGCTCCGGGCCCAGGTGCACATCGAGGGTCCGTGCACGATCGGCGAGCGCAACACGTTCTATCCCTGCACATCGGCCGGCTTCCCTCCGCAGGATGTCAGCTTCGACCCCGCGCTCGCGGGCCCCGGCCTCGTCATCGGCAACGGCAACATCTTCCGCGAGGGATTCACCGCGCACCGCGGCAAGACGCAGCAGCCCACGCGCATCGGCAATGACAACTACTGGATGGCCAACTCGCACATCGGGCACGATGCGGTGGTCGGCAACCGGTGCATCATCGCCAACGGGGCGCTCCTCGCCGGGCATGTCGAGATGGCGGACCGCGTGGTGGTGGGCGGAAACGCCACCATCCACCAGTTCGTGCGCATCGGCGAGGGCGCGCTCATCTCGGGCCTCACGGGCAACTCCAAGGACCTCTGCCCGTGGTTCACGCTGACCGCCATCAACGTGGCGGGATCCATCAACGTGATCGGGCTGCGCCGCGCAGGCGCAACGCCCCAGCGCATCGATGCGGTGCGCTGGGTGTACCGCACGGTCTGCCGTCAGGGGCTCACCGTGCCGCGTGCCCTCGAGCGGCTGCGCGAGCGCGCGGGCGATCCCACCGTCGCCGAGTACATCGCCTTCATCAGCAGCTCGACGCGCGGCATCCTCACCGCACGCGGCCGCGGATCCGACCAGCCCAAGTCAGGCGATGCGGCGTCACGCGGCAGCGGCCGCACCGGGGCGGGCTCCGGCGCCGACGCAGGCGGCGAGTAGCCTCCGCCCCGAAGGCACGGATGCCTGCATGAGCGCCACAGTCTGCATCCTCGCGAGCGGGTCGAGCGGCAACGCCAGCGCCATCTCCTTCGATGGCAGCGGCCGCTTCATACTCGTCGATGCAGGTCTCTCGCCCTCGCGCGTCCGCGTGCGGCTCGCGGAGTCGCGGGGCCCCTTCGAGCGCCTGCGTGCCATCCTGCTGACCCACCTCGACCACGACCACTGGCACAGGGACTGGGCGAAGCAGCTTGCGCGCTCGCCGGTGCCCGTGCTGCTGCGCAGGGAGCACGCCGCGGATGCGATCGACCTCGGCGTACCGGCCAGCTGCCTCACGGTCATCGGCGATTCGGCGAGGCTTGGCGATGCGGCGACCGTGCGCGCGTGCGCCGTGCCGCACGACGAGGTCGGGTCGACCGCCTACCGGTTCGACTGCGCAGGCGGCAGCGTCGGGTTCGCCACCGACCTCGGCCGCGTGACCGACGAGCTGCACCGGATGCTCGAGGGTGTGGACGTCCTCGCCATCGAGAGCAACTACGACCCCGCCATGCAGATGGCCTCGCCGCGGCCGGCCTTCCTCAAGCGCCGCATCATGGGCGGCGCGGGCCATCTCTCGAATGAGCAGGCCACAGCCGCAGCGGCGATCGTCGCGGAGTCGGGACGGCTCGGCAGCGTCGCGTTCATTCATCTCTCCCGGGACTGCAACACCCCGCACATCGTCGAGTCCCTCGCGCGCGAGCGACTCGATACGAGCAGGTGCTCGATCGTGGTGAGCACGCGCGAGCGGCCAACCCCTCTGATGGGCCTGTCGCGCACCGGCCCCGCAGCACCTGCAGCACCCGCCGCACCCACGCCCGAACGGGCTACCCCGCGGGCGGGTCGCGTGGAGCCCGAGGGTGCTCCCGATCCTGCCACGACTCATCCCATCTCAGCGGGATGATGCGGCCCGCGAGCGCCTGCTCCTGCATTGCGCGCCACACCGCGCGCGGCTGGAGGAAGTGGCCAAGCGGCTGGCCATCCTCGCGCAGGGGCACGAGCAGCGGCATGCCAGGCGGCAGCGCGTCGAGCGGCGCCACCAGATCCTCGGTGGCGAGACCATCGGCGTCAAACTGCCGGTAGATCTGGAGCGGCTCCATGGCCGAGCCGACCACGCAGCCATCCACTCCGGGCATCTGGCCTCCCACCCACCATGCGATGGGACACCCCGGCATCACAGGAGTTCCCGGGGCCATCATCGCGACCGTGCGCGGCAGGTCGGCTGCGGCGAGCGCGACGTCAGGCATCTCGAGCGGGCCAGGACCGGGCCACCACGCAATGCGCATGCCGGTCCAGGCCGCGCGGCCAAGCGCGCGCTGCGCATCATCAAGGGTGTCGAGGATCGACTCTGGCATCGACTCGCCGCGCCAGATCGAGTCCAGCGCAGCCGCTGCCTGGGTGACCGCGACGGCGGCGCGGTCGCGCGCGAGCGAGTGTTCAGATTCCGCAAGCGACGCCAGCTCGCGCAGCGCGTGGGTCACGGCCTGCAGCCGGATGATCTCCGGCACGGACCGGCCCCACCGCTCCCCCTCCGCATCGCGCGACCAAGCCCGCGACGCCGCCGCAAACTCTGTCCACCGCGCCAGGAGCGCGGCCCACGACAATGGATCCGGGGCTGGCACGGCGCAATCCTAGGACGCGGCTGACGCTACCCTCCTGCGCTCCCATGAGCGACACGCTCACGCACGAATGCGGACTCGCGCTCGTCCGGCTTCGTCACCCGCTCTCGTGGTACCGCGAGCGGCACGGCGACGCGCTCTGGGGGCTGCGCCGCCTCTACCTGCTGATGGAGAAGCAGCACAACCGCGGCCAGGACGGCGCGGGCATGGCGACAGTCCGCTTCGACATGCCGCCCGGCGAGGTGTTCCTCGAGCGGATGCGCTCCGCCAAGCGCAATCCCATCGAGCGGCTCTTCGACGAGGCGCTGGGCCCGGCGCGCCGCATGTCCGACCGCGACCTCGCACAGCTCGATGACACCGCGCTCAAGTCCCGCGTGCCGATGCTCGGCGAGGCCATGATCGGCCACCTGCGCTACGGCACCTTCGGCGGGCGCACCGCAGACGCGTGCCACCCCTTCGTGCGCCGGTCGATCGTGGCGAGCCGGAACCTCGCGCTCGCCGGCAACTTCAACCTGACCAACTCGCCGGAGCTCTTCGACCTCCTCGTGTCGTACGGCCTTGCGCCGGTGGGCTCGAGCGACACTGGCGTGGTGCTCGAGAAGATCGGCTACTCGATCGACCGCGACCACGACACGCTCATCGGCGCCATGGGGCCGGGAAGCTTCCTTGGCCTCGAGGGGCGTGCGCTCGCCGACGAGGTCTCGCGCCAGCTCGACTACGGGCGCATCCTCCGCCGCGCAGCGGAACCATTTGACGGCGGGTACGTGCTCGCGGGGCTCGTCGGCAACGGCGACTGCTTCGTCTGCCGCGATCCGGCCGGGATCAGGCCCGCATTCGTGCTCGAGACCGACGAGGTCATCGCGGTGGCCAGCGAGCGGCCGGCGCTCGCGGGGATCTTCGATGTGCCCGTGGAGCGCGTGCAGCCGCTCGAGCCCGGCACCGTGCTCAGCGTCAAGCGCAGCGGCGAGGTCGCGCGGCAGCGATTCGCCGATGCGCGGCCGGCGCGGCAGTGCACCTTCGAGCGCATCTACTTCAGCCGCGGGAACGACCACGAGATCTACGCCGAACGCAAGCGCCTCGGCGAGGAGCTCGCGCCGCGGGTGCTCAGCCGACTTGGCGAGCGCGTCGACCGCGCCGTCTTCTCGTTCATCCCCAACACGAGCGAGAGCGCGTACCTCGGCCTGCTGCAGGGCATCGAGCGGATCGTGCGCGACCGCAGCGCGAGCGAGCTCGAGGCGCTCGTCGCCGCGGGCGCCGCGACGCCCGAGCGCATCCGCGCGCTGATGGGCACGCGAGTCCGCGCCGAGAAGGTCGCGCACAAGGACCAGCGCCTGCGCACCTTCATCACCCATGACGCCGCGCGGCGCGACCTCGTGTCGCACGTGTACGACATCACGCGCGGCACGGTCAGCGCCGACGAGACGCTTGTGGTCGTGGACGACTCGATCGTGCGCGGCACCACGCTGCGCGACTCCGTGGTCACGATCCTCAGCCGGCTGCGACCGGCGCGCATCCTGATCGCCAGCAGCGCGCCGCCCATCATGTATCCGGACTGCTACGGCATCGACATGAGCCAGCTCGGGCGCTTCATCGCCTTCGAGGCCGCAGTCAGCCTGCTGGAGGCGCGCGGCGACGCCGCGCTGCTCGACGAGGTCCAGGCGCTCTGCGAGGCTCAGGAGTCGCTGCCGCCGGAGCGCATGCGCAACCACGTGCGGCTGATCTACGACCGGTTCACGCTCGATGAGCTGTCCGCCGAGATCTCGAGGCTGTTGCGGCCGTCGGGCCTCTCGTGGCAGGGCCAGGTGGAGGTGGTCTACCAGTCCGTGGAGGGCCTCCAGCGCGCGATGCCCGCGCACACGGGGGACTGGTACTTCACGGGCGACTACCCGACCCCGGGCGGATTCCGCGTCCTCAACCGCGCCTACCTAAACTGGCGGCGCAAGCAGGACGGACGCGCCTACTGATGGCCGATTGGCTGATAACGCGCCGCACAGGTGACGCGATCCGGCAG
>JBIIIL010000123.1:0-7598 GCA_044234825.1 Phycisphaerales bacterium | reverse complement strand
AGCGCCCACATCGCGAGCGTGCCGCCGAACCCCAGCTGCGTCTCTGCGCGGCGCACCGACGCCTTGGTGCTGGCCACGTCGCGCGAGCGCCCCAGCAGCGCGCGGCTCACCGTGTAGACGCCTGCGCTCACGAACAGCATCATCACGGTGAGCGCATAGGGGCGGGCGCTTGACTCGACCTCCTTGAGCCCGTCGAAGATCTGCACGCTGGTGACGCGCCGGAACTCGAAGACCAGCGGCGTGCCGAGCTCCGTGAAGCTCCAGACGAAGACGATCGTCGCGCCGGCGAAGAGGCCCGGCCGAAGCAGCGGCAGCGTGACGCGCCGGAAGCGGGTCCATGCGCCAGCGCCAGAGTTCCGTGCCGCCTCGTCGAGCGCAGGGTCGATGTTGGCGAGCGCGGCCACGACATTGAGGTAGATGACTGGGAACAGCGCCAGCGACTGGACCGCGACAATCGCAAGGAACCCGCCATTGCTGAGCAGGTCCACTGGGCCGCTCGTGATCCCGACCTTCTGGAGAAGCGCATTGACCGCACCCTCCCGCGAGAGCAGCGCCTGCACGCCAATGGCCCCCACGAAGGGAGGCAGGATCAGCGGCGCGAGCAGCGCAGCAGACAGGAGCGACTTCCCCGGGAACGAGCACCGCGCGCCCGCAAGCGCAACCGGCAGCGAGATGAGCGTGGCCAGCAAGGTGGTGCACACCGCGATGGCGAGCGAGTTGCGCAGGCCCTGAAGGACAAGCGGATCCTCGAGGAGCGCTGACACTTCCCGCATCGTCCACTGGCCATCGACGTGGAACGCCCCACGCACCGTGAGCCACACCGGCACCACCAGCAGCAGTCCGAGCACGCACAGCAGCGCGGCAAGCAGCGCATGGTCGGCGCGGGAGCGGCGCATGGGCACGCAAGGTATCCAACGGGACCCCTCGCCTGCGCACCCCGGCCCGGGCAGCCGAACTCAAGGCAGCGCATCTCGTGCGCAGTACCCGCCGTCGAGGGCGCCGAATCCGCCGGTCTCAGCTCCAGTTGGCGAGGATGACGGCGAGGTCGAGCCCGTCGACAGTGCCGTCGCTGTTCAGGTCAGCGGCCACGACGCTGGTGCCCCAGGCCGACAGCACGACCGAGAGGTCAAGCCCGTCCACAACGCCGTCCCAGTTCGCGTCGGCCGCGATGGCCGGGCGGAACCACGCCACACCCGTGGGCGCGGGCAAGCCGGATGACCCCAGGCGCGATGCCTGGATGACGTACTCGCCTGCGACGAGGCCCCGGACGTAGATGTGCTGCACGTTGTCCGGTGCGCTTGTGCTGGCCACGTTGCCGGACGCGTAGTAGGCGGCGCCCTGGTCCCCGGTGAGCGGCACGAGGGTCGTGCCCTCCACGCGGAACAGGCGCAGGCGAATCGTGGGCGCACTTGGGGCGAGGGTGAAGTTGGTCGATGGGAGCCGGCGCCACGTGGCGACGATCGAGAGTTCCGGTGCGGGCTCGCGCAGGCTGAGCCGCCAGTGCACATCGGTGCCAGGACCGATCTGCGCGAGGTCCCATCCCGCCGGGCGAAGGGTGGCCTGCTCCGGGACTGCCAGGCTCCCGTCCTGCTCGCCACCCGTCAGGATCCGATGGGCGCGGTCGACATTCACGACGCCTGCTCCGTACACGGGGTCCAGCGGCCGAACGGCCTCGCCGCGGGAGTCGCCCGACGCCGTCGGGGCGTTCGACCACCCCTCCTGGTGGAACGCGCCGGCCATGAGTGTGGCCTTCCACACCGTCGGATCGAGCGCATTGGCATTGGCGGAGAGCGGCGGCTCGCTCGCAACCTGATGAAGCAGCGCCGCCGCGGCCGCGACCACCGGCGTGGCCCAGCTTGTCGCCGCGCCCGGCGCCACAATGTCGGGCTTCATCCGCCCTGGCCCGTCGGTGCCCGTCGGCGTGAGACCCCACGAGTGCTGCCCGTCAGTGCGCCCCACCGCGATCCCGTTGTAGCTGCACGAGAGCAGCGGCAGCAGCGTGCTGCCCGCATTGTTGTTCAGTCCCGTGGCGTGGAGCATGCCATCTCGGTTCGCCTGGAAATCCAGGCGCCGAAGCGCCTGATTGTCATTCGCGGCGCCTGCCGAGCCGATCCAGCTGTGGTTCATGACCCTCGAGCCGCTTGGGGGCGTCGACGGCATCGAAGACGACTGGTTGACCCTCAGGAAGTTGCCAATCCAGTTGTTGGCCTCGTAGTTGAAGATGCTCGTGATGCCCGGAGCGATGCTCGTGCCCACGCCGTAGAACGATGTCCCCACGGTGGAGGCATGCCAGCTCGCGCTCATGGTGCCGCTCATCGCGGTGAACGTCTTGCCCACGAACTCGCTTCGAGTCTGGTCCGGGCCATAGAAGGTGAGCCCGCCTTCCGTGTTGGCCTCGACCTGGCAGACCGGCACCCCCGCTCCTGTTGGTACAGCCGAACCCAAGCGCGCCGAGAGCTCCTGGTAGCCGAGCTCATCGGCCCGCGCAGAACCGCTCGCGAGCCCGACCAGCGCCGTGCAGATCGACAGAGTCGCCAACCACAAGGGAGCGCCAGGTACGGTGACGCCTGATCCATCAGCGCTTGCCTCACTGGCCTCGGTTGCCTCCCGCGACAGGCGCACGCCGCAGAATCGAGCCGAACGGTGGACTGCACGGGTGGCGATGCCTACCGTCACGGCTTCGGCTGCCTGCGCGTGCAGGGACATACCGCCGGTCATCTGCCGGTCCTGACACAGAGCCCGCGTCATGATCGCCTAACCCTAGCATCTTGAAGGTCCCGGACAAGCAGGATTGGACCTTTTGGCGCGCAGGAAAGTTGCCCGGGGGGCACCTGTGCGGCGAGAAACCCAGACCACCCAGACGACGCTCCATGCCCGCCCCTGTGCCATTGACCCCGCCCACCGTGCTGGTGACCGAGCAACTCGCGGATCCTGCGCTGGCCTGGCTGAACCGCCAGGCCCACGTGGTGCGTGCGCAGCCGGGCACCGCGGAGTTCGAGGACTGCGCATCCCGTGCCCAGGCCCTGGTGGTGCGCACGTACACGAGGGTCGATGAGGACCTGCTCGCGCAGCTGCCGTCGCTGAAGGTGGTGGGTCGTGGCGGTGTGGGCCTCGACAACGTGTGCCTCAGCGCGTGCCGCGCGCGCGGCGTTCGGGTCGTGTACACGCCTGACTCCAACACCCAGGCGGTCGTCGAGTACGTGCTGTGCCTGCTGTGCGACGCGCTGCGTCCGCGGCTCTTCCTCGACCGACCGGTGCCGAAGCAGGAGTGGGATGCGATCCGCGAGGAGGTGTGCGGGCTGTGGCAGATGAACGAGCGCTCGCTGGGCATCCTCGGCCTCGGCCGGATCGGGTCGAGGCTGGCGCAGGTGGCGCAGGCCATCGGCTTCACGGTGCGCTACTGCGACATTCGCGAGATTCCCGAGCGCGAGCGCCACGGCGCCGAGCGAGTGGACATGCCCACCCTGTTCGCCGAGAGCGACGTGATCTCTGTGCACGTGGACGGGCGCCCGAGCAACCGCCACCTTGTCGGGCCTGACGTCGTGCCGATGATGCGGCCCGACGTGATCTTCCTCAACACGAGCCGCGGATTCGTCGTGGACCACGATGCGCTCGCGGGCTTCATGCGCGCCAACCCGGCAGCCATGGCCATGCTCGATGTGCACGACCCTGAGCCGCTGACGGCCGCAAATCCCCTGCTCGGTCTTCCCAACGCGCACCTGGCGCCGCACCTGGCGAGCCGCACCACCACAGCCCTGGAGAGCATGAGCTGGGTCGTGCGGGACGTGATGGCCGTGCTGACCGGGCGCGAGCCACGCTGGTCCGCGTGACCGGCCCGAGCGGGGCCTCCGCCCTCGGCCTGTGCCATCGAGAGATCGACGCGCTCCGTGGAGGCGCCCGCCCAAGCCCGGGCTATCTTGCGCGGCATGTTCACCATCGCTGACATCCGGGCCCGTCAGATCCTCGATTCGCGCGGCAATCCCACCCTCGAGTGCGAAGTGCGGCTCGAGTCGGGCATTGTCGGGCGCGCTGCGGTCCCCAGCGGCGCATCCACCGGCGAGCACGAGGCCGTGGAGCTGCGCGACGGCGACGCATCGAGGTGGATGGGCAAGGGCGTGATGTCCGCGGTGCGCCACGTGCATGAGATGATCGCGCCCGAACTGCTCGGCGCCGATGTGCGGGACCAGGAGGGCATCGATGCGGTGATGCTCGAGCTCGACGGCACCGCGAACAAGTCGCGCCTGGGCGCGAACGCCACGCTCGGCGTGAGCATGGCCTGCGCGCATGCGGCCGCGATGGCCACCGACCAGCCGCTCTTCCGGTACATCGGCGGGACGCACGCGCGCACGCTCCCGGTGCCCATGCTCAACATCCTCAACGGCGGCAAGCACGCCGACAACACCGTCGACTTCCAGGAGTTCATGATCCAGCCGTGGGGCTTCGATTCCTTCGAGGAGGCGCTGCGAGCCGGCACCGAGATCTACCACTCGCTGAAGAAGGTGCTGCACGCGCAGGGGCTCTCGACCGCGGTCGGCGACGAGGGCGGCTTCGCGCCCAACCTCGCGTCCAACGAGCAGGCGCTCGAGCTCATCGCGCGCGCCACCGAGAAGGCGGGATACGACCTCGGCAGGCAGGTCAAGATCGCGCTCGATCCTGCGACAAGCGAGCTCGCCAACGAGGCCAAGGCCAAGGGCAAGTCGGGCTACCGCTTCTTCAAGAGCGACCCCGACCGCATCGTGGGCAGCGACGAGATGATCGCGCTGTGGGAGCGCTGGTGCGCCAGCTGGCCGATCTGCTCGATCGAGGACGGACTCGCGGAGGACGACTGGTCGGGCTGGGCGTCGCTCACGAGGGCGCTCGGCTCCAATGTCCAGCTCGTCGGCGACGACCTCTTCGTCACCAATCCCGCATTCCTCGCCCGCGGCATCCGCGAGCGGTGCGCCAACGCGATCCTCGTGAAGGTGAACCAGATCGGCACGCTGAGCGAGACGCTCGAGGCCGTTCAGCTCGCGCAGACCTCCGGCTACCGCGCGGTGCTCTCCCACCGCTCAGGCGAGACCGAGGATGCCACGATCGCCGACATCGCCGTGGCCACCAACTGCGGACAGATCAAGACTGGCGCCCCCTGCCGCTCCGACCGCAACGCGAAGTACAACCAGCTGCTCCGGATCGCGGAGGAGCTCGGCTCATCGGCGCGCTTCGCCGGATCGTCGCGCGGGGCCGGTCGCGATTCCGCCCCCGGGTCGAGCTCGGGCGTCAAGGCGCCGGCGCGCTCGCCGAAGGCGGCACCAAACCCGGGGACCGGATCGGCTCCGAAGGGCCAGCCGGCGTCCCGCGCTGCCTCTCGCGCTCGATGAGCGCGCGGAGATCGCGCAGGGAAGAGGACAGTTCCGGCCCTGCGCCGGATGCGCGTGACTCGATCGCATCGAGCTCGCGCGTGGCTGCCTCTGCGCGACCCGCCCTGGCGAGGGCGCGGACCCGATCGAGCGCCATGTCGACCGACGCACCCCGCTTGCGCGACGCGTCCCCGTAGGCGCTCGCCGCCTGATCTGGCCTTCCCGAGATCTCGAGGAGCCGGCCCCGCTGCCAGTGCACATCGGCGTACTCGGGCGCGCGGGCAATCGCCTTGTCGATCGCGGCGAGCGCCTCATCGAGGCGACCGAGGAGCCTCAAGGCCTCGCTCATGTTCGAGAACACGGTGAAGTCGGCGTGAGGGTCCTGCGCGGCGACCGTGTCGTGCGCAAGCGCCTCCGTGGCGAGCGCGGCCAACGCATCGGCATCGCCCGACATCGCAGCCTGCCGGGCCTGCCCGAGCAGCAGCGCCGCGAGATTGTCTCGGGGCATCCAGCCCGAGGGATTGGTCATGACGGTCGCGCGCCACAGCGACTCCTCGTCGCGGTAGTCCAGCGTCCGGACGGCTGTCAGGGCGACGAATCCGGTGACCACCGCAGCAAGGAGGGTGCGGCCGAGCCGCGCATCGCGCGTGATCCGCGCGATCCCGTGCTGCACGGTCGCGACGGCCAGCACCAGCAGCGGCACGAGGGCCACGTACGCAAAGTGGTCCGCCACGAAGCTGTAGCGGTGGGGCCACACGTTGACGAAGCCCAGCGACGGGAAGATCGCCGCGCCGTAGCAGATCGCGCAGAGCAGCATTCCGCTGGCGCCGTGCCGCGCACGAAGTGCCGCCCAGGCGCCGATGGCGAGGACGGCGCCCACCGCGGCCCCTCCCCAGGCGTCCGGCGATGCCGTCGACCAGCGCGGGTAGATGAAGCTGAGCTCGACCGGCCACAGCGCCACGGCGGGATAGAAGAGCAGCGACCTGCACGCGATCGCGACGCGCACGGCAAGCCCATGCGCGAACTCGGGCCCGAATGCGCCCACGTGGGTCGACTCCACCCACGCCGTGAACAGCCCCATCGGGATGCCGAGCATCAACATGGGCGCGACCGCGGCGATCACGCGGCGATCCTGCCTGGGCCGCCATCCGCGCCACCACTCGCCCGCAAGGATCATCACGGGCAGCGCGACCGACGTCGTCTTGCATCCCATGGCGAGCAGGAACAGTCCCATGCTCGAGGCCCATGCGGCCGGCCCCATCAGGCGCCGGCAGCGGTGCGCGCGGGAACCTCCGACGCTCCCCGCGCCCGCGTCCGGGGCCGCGTCGCGGCCCCTGAACCACACAAGCGCCGATGCGCACATGGCCAGCATCGAGAAGGTGTTCTTGCCCTCGGTCACCCACGCCACGCTCTCGCTGCACATCGGGTGCACAGCCCACAGCAGCGCCACCGGCCATGCGCCGGGCACCCGCATGCGCAGGAGCGCACGCCACAGCAGGAGCGAGGCGCCCGCGTGCGCGGCCCAGTTGACCGCGTGCCACCCCAGCGGATCGGTGCCGAACATGCGGAACTCGACCCAGAATGCTGTGAACAGCGCGGGGTAGTACTGCGGAGTCTGGCCCGGGATCCAGGCGAGCCACGGCCCACCCGGGTCGCGCAGCATCGCGTTCATCGTGACGTACGAGTCGTCGTCCCACACCCAGCCCGTCCACGGGAGCGTGACATAGGCCGCGATGCAGCAGGCGACCAGGAGAAGCGCCTGCGTCCGCGGTGCCGGAGGCTGCGAGCCCGCTCGCATGCGCCCGATCATGCGTAGCTGTGCAGCCCCGTGATCACGAAGTTGATGACGATCCAGTTGAAGAGCATGACCGCTGCGCCAGCGACCGCCAGCCACGCGGTCCAGAGGCCCTTGTCCTTGCTCGTGAGCCTCACGTGGACGAGGATCGCGAAGACCACGAAGGTGTTCAGCGCGAAGACTTCCTTCGGGTCCCAGCCCCACGGCCTGCCCCACGAGTGGTCCGCCCAGATCGCGCCCATCGCGATGCCCGCCCACAGCAGCACGAACGACGCCTGCATGAGCAGCATCGTCACGCCGTCGAGCACCTCGCCGAACCCGCCCGAGCCCTCGACGCCCCACTGGAAGCTGCCGCCGCCGACGCGCGCGAATGCGGGCGCGCCCCCGCGGGCGCGCCACGCGATGTACAGGCCCGCAGTCACGGCGGCCATGAAGATGAGGCAGTAGCTGAAGATGATCACGTTCGT
>JBIIIL010000122.1:0-7599 GCA_044234825.1 Phycisphaerales bacterium | reverse complement strand
GCATGGATCGTGCCTCGGACCTGCATTCGGGGATCGGGAGATCCGCAATGCACTGGATGCGGCCGGTGCGCACTACGAGGTGCTCCCCGAGCCGGACCTCGCGGATGCGGTGGCGGCCGAACTTGCCGCCGGGCGGATCGTGGGGCACTTCGACGGTCCCGCCGAGTTCGGGCCGCGAGCGCTCGGGCACCGGTCGATCCTGGGCGATCCGCGCGACCCCGACATGCAGCGGCGCATGAACGTGGCGATCAAGTTCCGCGAGTCTTTCCGGCCCTTTGCGCCGGCGGTCATTGAGGGGCGCCAGCGCGACTGGTTCGAGCTCGAGGTCGAGAGCCCGTACATGCTGCTCGTCGCGCCTGTGGCCGCGGCGCACCGCCGGCCTCCGACTCCAGAGGAGGCGGCCGTGCGCGGCATCGACCGCCTGCGCACCCGGCGCAGCGATGTGCCGGCCATCACGCATGTCGACGGGTCGGCGCGCGTGCAGACCGTGACGCGCGAGCGTTCGCCGCGCTTTCACGCGATCCTTGAGGCGTTCGAGAGACGCACAGGCTGCCCGGTGCTGGTCAACACCAGCTTCAACATCCGAGGCGAGCCGATCGTCCATTCGCCCTCCGATGCCTACCGCTGCTTCATGCTCACCGACATGGACACGCTGGTGGTCGGGCGCTGCCTCATGCGCAAGTCCGACCAGCCGCCCATGCCCGGTGCCGAGGCCTACAAGCGTTCCTTCCGCCCCGACTGAGGTTGCACATGGCACGACGATCCTTCATCTCCGAGCTCGCCTCATTTGTGCTGACGCACAAGAAGTACATGCTCATACCGATCATCATCATGCTGCTGCTGGCCGGCCTGCTGGTGCTGCTTGGCGGCACCAAGGCGGCACCGTTCATCTACACGCTGTTCTGAGGAGGAACCCATGGCCATCGTCACCATCGACTGGCATCCGGATGCGCGACACCTGCGGCGCTGGGGGATCCTCACGGCCATTGCGCTTGGCGCGATGGGCTCGCTCTTCCGCTTCGTCGACTGGGGCGTCTTCGCGTCGGCACGGCCCATCGCACCGTTCCTCTGGGGCTTCGGCGCGCTCGCCCTCGTCACGGCAGGAACAGGGACGCGCATCGGGCTTCCCGCGTACTGGGCGTGGATGGCGTTCGCATGGGTGATGGGCAACACGCTCGGCGTGCTGGCGCTCGGAAGCGTGTTCTATGCGGTCATCACGCCGATGGCCGCGGTCGCACGACTCCTTGGACGTGACCGGCTTGAGATTCGGCCCCCTGACGCCGCAGGGTCGATGTGGCGCCCGCTGCCGGCGGAGCGGCATGATCCGGATCGGCAGTTCTAGCCACGGCACCCATGCGACCGATCTGATCGTGCGCCCATGAGCCAATCCCCTTCGAGCGACACGAGCGATTCGACGGTGACCCCGCTGCCGGCATGGAAGCGTCGGCTCTTCATCGCCATCACGATGGGCGTGCCGGTCATGGCCTTGCTCGTGCTCGAGCTCGCGCTCCGGCTGTTCGGGTGGGGTGGCTATCCGCCCTTCATCCGGGATGCTGGCGAGGTGCGGCCGGGCGAGCGCCTCTTCCTTGTGGAGCCCGCCGCCACCAAGCCGTACTTCTTCGCGAATCCCACTCGACCGGGCTACGCGGAGGAGACGAACTTCGTGATGCCCAAGCCCGCAGGCACGGTGCGCATCTTCCTGGTCGGCGAGTCGGCCGCGAAGGGCTACCCGCAGCCTCGAAACCTCGCGATGTCTGCGTTCCTGCGCGCCATGCTCGAGGACGCGTGGCCAGGCCGCACCGTCGAGGTCATCAACATGGGCACGACGGCGGTGGCCAGCTTCCCGCTCGTCGCCATGATGGAGGAGGTCGTGCAGTGCGACCCGGACCTCGTGATCATCTACGCGGGGAACAACGAGTTCTTCGGCGCCTACGGCACCGCTTCGATCAACTCGGTCGGCACGATGCCGACATGGGCACTGCCGCTGATGCGCGCGGCGCGCGGGCTCGCGATCGTCCAGGCATTCGACGCCATGGTCCATCGGGGCGCTGACGAGGACCGCACGCTGATGGAGCAGATGGTCGGGGAGTCGGTGGTCGCGGCCGACTCGCCGCTGCGCGCGGCGGCGGCGCGCAACCTTGGCACGCACGTCGGCCAGATGATCGACATCGCGAAGGGCGCTGGAGTGCCAGTGCTCGTGTGCACCACCGCGAGCAACGAGTCCGGCCTCGCCCCGCTCGGCGAGGGCGAGGCTGCTGCAGCCCGATTCGCAGAGGCTCGGCAGCGTGCCGCGTCCGGCGACCGTGCGGCCGCACGGCAGGCATTCCTCGATGCGCGCGACCTCGACACGATGCCCTGGCGGCCGATCCGCGCGACCGAGGATGCGATTCGATCCGCCGCCGCCGAGCGCGGCGCGCCGCTGTGCGACATCGCGGCGGCATTCCGCGACATGAGCGCCGAAGGGGCTGCAGGATGGGACCTGCTCGATGACCATGTCCACCTCTCGGTGCGCGGCCAGGCTGAGTCGGCGCGCGCGATGGTCCGCTCGATGGTCACGCTGCCTCCGCCGCTGGCCGTCGACGCATCCGCAGTCGATGCACTCGCGCCGTGGCAGGACTATGCCGCCCGGCTCGGCACGAACCCGTACGACGACTACCGGGTCAATCACACGCTGCGGGTGCTGTTCGGCGTGCCTTTCATGCGGCGCACCAACCCAGCCGCGTTCGCCCGCTTCGACGAGGCGTGCCGTGCCATCGAGTCGCGGATGCCGCCCCAGGTCCTCGCGGCGGCACGCGAGTGGCAGACAGGCCGGGTGCATGCGGGCGCCCTCCGGCCGCTGACGGGCATGGTGGCGCGCATCCTGATCCGCGAGAACCGCGTGCCGGAGGCCGCATCCCTCTACGAGATCGCGCTTTCGCAGGTGCCCGACTACAACTCGTGGCACCTCGAGTTCACCTACTTCCTGCTCGCCTGCCGCGAGCGCCTGAAGGGAGCCCTGGACGAGCGCGACCGCGAGCTCGCCGCGGATGCGATCGACCAGGGGCGGTTCCTGCTCAGCCACGGCTTCTCGGAGAGCGGGATGGCCGAGCGCTACGTCGGCCGGCTCCTGCAGTTGCGCGGGGAGTGGGCCGAGGCGATCCCGTTCCTGGAGGCCGCGCGCCCGAAGATGTCAGCCGAGGACCTCGTGGCGTGCGACCAGGCGCTTGTGCTCTCGTACACGCGCGCCGGCAGGACCGCAGATGCCATGGGGCTCATCGAGCGGGGCATGCGCGAGAGCGGCCGTTTCGCGCCCCTGTACGAGAGGATGCGCGACGAGGCGCGGCGCGGAGCCGCGCCGGCTGCGCCCTCCAAGTGACCCGCGCAGTCACTTCTGCTGGCTGAGCAGCCGCGCGATGAAGGTGGCCGGCATCAGGATCCCTGTCACCGCCTCCAGCATGCAGGTCAGTCTTGCGCCGCGCGAGACGGCCACGATGTCGCCGAACCCCGCGGTCGTCAGCGTCGAGAAGCTGAAGTAGATGAAGTCCGCGATGTGCAGGTTCGATGGGCCAGGATGGCTCGCGTTCTGGTACGCGCTCGGGTCGTAGTTCCACACGAGGTGATGCAGGCCGGCGAAGCAGTAGCCGACCAGCAGGTAGGCGCTGATCCCGGCATACAGCCTGTTGTCGAGGAGCTCCTCGCTGAAGAGCGCAGCACGGCCGATCGCGAAGGCTGCCGCGAGGTAGACCACAACCCCGAAGACCACAAGCACCGTGCCCGGAATGGCGATCATCTCGGTCTGGGCCAGGACGGCTGCGATGGCGATCATGAGTGCGCAGAGGCCGGCGACCGCGATCGTCCACCAGCGGCTCGCGAGCTGGACCACGCCAAGCAGCGGCGTTGCGAGCCAGTACGCGACGATCCACGGCGTCGTTGGCGCATCCGGACGCTCGAAGAGCGGGTACATCACGAGCTGCAGCACGAGCGCCGCGAGCAGCACGATGCCGCGATTGCGCACGTGCCCGAACACGCGGTGGCGGACCCAGGCGCTCGGGCGGTCGGTTGGCATCGGGGCGCAACATACGCGCTCGCAAGATGCGCGTGCGCGGTGCGCGCGCGGATGGCATGCACCATGTTCGGGCGGATAGCGTGCCGTCCATGCACGCCGCGGACCTCCGCAGCTCATCGCGCACGGCACTGGCGGTCCTGACCGGCATCAACCTCCTGAACTACCTCGACCGCTACATCGTGGCGGGCATGGTGGGCCCCCTCAAGGCCGAGTTCGACGCCTCCGACACGGAGATCGGGCTGCTGATGAGCGTGTTTCTCGTCAGCTACATGGTCGTGTCGCCTGCGATCGGATGGGTCGCGCGGACCCGCAGCCGCACTGGCCTGCTCGCGCTCGGCGTCGCGCTCTGGAGCGCGGCCACTGCGGGAGGCGCGTTCGCGCGCTCGATCTGGCAGCTGCTGCTCATGCGCGCCGCGACCGGCGTCGGCGAGGCGGCGTATGCGACGGTCGGTCCTGCGCTGCTCGCCGACCACTACCCGCCCGAGAGGCGCTCCGCTGCGCTCAGCGTCTTCTACGCGGCGATTCCGGTAGGCACCGCATGCGGCTACATGCTCGCAGGGTTCATTTCCTCACGATGGGGATGGCGCGAGGCATTCCTCGTCGCAGGGCTCCCCGGTCTCGCGATCGCGCTGCTGTGCCTGTGGCTGCGCGATCCGCCGCGCGGTCGGTACGACGCGCCGCAGCACCCGGGGGATGGCGCCGTGCGCCTGCTGCCCGCGGCCGCAGCGCTCGCGCGCAACCGCCGATTCGTGCAGACCACGATCGGGTACGCCGCATTCACCTTCGCCTTCGGCGCGCTCGCCACCTGGATGCCCTACTACATGGAGCAGGTCCGCGGATGGAGCGCCGACACCGCCGCGGTCGCGTTTGGCGGCATCATCGTGGGCACTGGATTCGCGGGCACGCTGCTCGGCGGATGGGCCGCGACCCGCCTCGGGCGCGGGCGCGACGCCAGCGCGCTGCGCATCGCAGGCTGGTGCATGCTGGCGGCGACGCCGCTGTCGATTGTGGCGCTGGCCGCACCGCAGCCGTGGGTGCTCGTGCCCGCGCTCGTGCTTGCCGCGACCCTCAGCTTCGCGACACAGGGGCCGATCAACGCGGTCACGCTGAACTCCGTAGGTCCGTCCATGCGCGCCGCTGCCGTGGGCGTCAGCGTGCTCTGCATCCACCTGTTCGGCGATGTGCCGAGCCCTGCGCTGGCGGGATGGATCTCAGATCACGCGCCCAGCTCTTGGCGCGCAGCAGCACTCGAGGTCATCGGCTCCGGCGCGGACTCGGGGCTTCCGCTCGGCCTCGCGATGATTCCTGTGGCGATGGCGATCGCGGGCGCAGTATGGCTGCGCGAGGCGAGTCAGGCCACCCCAACAACAGGCACCTTGTCGAATCCCGCGCGGTAGTTCGGCCGCACCAGCGCCGTCGCGGCCTCGGAGTTCATGAACCGCATCCCGACGGGGTCATAGATCAGGCGCTGGCCCGGCACGCGGCCTCCAATGACCCCGAGCAGCACCGCCTCGGTCAGCGGCGCGGCAAGGTCGAAGTTGGCGACCGTGGTGCCCTTGCCCATCGCCGCGTCGACCCACACGTGCCAGTGGTTGTAGGGCTCGAGCTGCGGGCGCTCGTAGCCGTCGAGCCTCGAGTTCGGGAACACCTTGGGGAAGCCGTCGGCGAAGTCGAACTTCGGCGCCTTCTCCTTCGCATCGCGGCCGAACGTGTCGCACGGCACGATCACCGTCGCATCGGTCCCCACGATGATCGAACCGCCATCGGGGTTGATCGACGCGATGTCCAGGTCCTTGGGAAGGTGCGGCGACACGGACGTGGGCGGCACGCGCCCGCCGTCATACCACGTGAGCGGGATCTCGCCGTTGGCGGCATCGGCGCCGCCCGCGAAGGTGATCGTCACCGTCTCCTCCGAGGGATACTGGTCTGCGGTGAGGTCCTTCGAGTTGCCCATCACCGACACCGGCGTGCCGAGCTTGATGCCCAGGAACAGCGTGTCGAAGAAGTGGCACGCCATGTCGCCGAGCGCGCCCGTGCCGAAATCAAGCACCCCGCGCCACTTGAAGGGCGTGTAGGCGTCTTCCTTGTAGGGGCGCTCCGGCGCGCCACCAAGCCATGCCTGCCAGTCGAGCCACGCGGGCACCTGGTCCTTGCCCTCCGGGCGAGGCTGACCCTGCGGCCACCAGCCTGCAGGACGATTCGTCCAAGTGTGGATCGCGACGATCTTGCCCGGGATGCCCTTGCGCAGCATGTCCACCGCGGTGCGCAGACCCTTGCCGGTGCCGCGCTGGATGCCCATCTGGGTCGCCACCTTGCGCGCGGCCGCGAGCTCCTGCATGGCGCGCGCCTCCGCGATGAACTTGGTGAGCGGCTTCTGGCAGTAGCACGCCTTGCCCTGATCCATCGCCACCAGCGCAATCGGCGCATGCGTATGGTCAGGTGTGCTGACGATGACCGCATCGATGCGGTCACCCATCGATGCGAGGGCCTCGCGGTAGTCGGAGAAGGTGCGCGCCTCCGGGAACTTCTGGGCTGTCTTCGCGAGCGAATCGCGATTCGTGTCGCAGAGCATCGCGATCTGCGCGTTCGGGTGGCGCATCACCTGCCCGATGTCCGTCGATCCCATGCCCCCGACACCAAACGCTGCGACCCTCAGCTTCCCATTCGCGCCGGGTCGGATCACGCGTCGACGGGCGAGAGGAGCCGCGCCGACCCGGTTGACCACGCTGCCCGAAACCGCGAGCGCGCCCGCCGCAAGGGTGCCTGCGAGGAATGGGCGCCGACCGATCCGCGGAGTGCTTGTGTCGCTCATGGGCGCAGTGTCGTGAATCCGAGACTGCTGAACAAGGCGGATTGCTTGTCTGACGTCCGAGAACCTCATAAATGGATGCGCTGCGATACGATCCTCTGGCTCGACCATGAGGCCCACCGGCCAAGACCGAGCGCAGTTGGTCGCACGGATCGGCGATGCCCCCACCCACCCCTGTCGACACCGAGATTCAGCCCGCGACCCCGCCAACCCCGGGGCTGCGGCGGTCGCCACTCGCCCTGCTGGCGGCGGCGGCGATCGGTGTGGTCTTCGGCGACATTGGCACAAGCCCCCTCTACGCGCTCCGGGAGTGCTTCGGTCCGCACTCGGGCCTGGCGCACGAGAACCTGCAGGTGCTTGGCGTCCTGTCGATCATCTTCTGGTCCTTGGTGGTTGTCATTGGTGCCAAGTACGCCGCGCTCATCCTGCGCGCCGACAACAAGGGCGAGGGCGGCATCATGGCGCTCCTCGCACTCACGCCCACGCGCGCCGAGGGCGGCGTGTTCGGCCTGTGGAAACCCCTCCTCTGCATTGGCCTCCTCGGGACGGCGCTCCTGTACGCCGACGGCGTGATCACTCCCGCGATCTCGGTGATGTCCGCGTTCGAGGGACTCCAGGAGAAGTCACCCGCACTCGAGCCGTGGGTGCTGCCGCTCACGGTGGCCACGCTGCTTGGCCTGTTCGCGCTGCAGCGGCTCGGCACCTCGAGGATCTCGGCCTTCTTCAGCCCGATCATGGTGCTCTG
>JBIIIL010000121.1:0-7609 GCA_044234825.1 Phycisphaerales bacterium | reverse complement strand
GCCAGCGGCCTCGACTGCGATTCCGGCGACAAGCCGGATGCGCCGGCCGGTGCGGTCGATGTTGCAGGTCAGCGGCATGAGGGAATCCTCTCTGCGTCAGTGGAGGTTGGGGCTGCGGACCGCAGGACGGTCCAGCGGCGTCACCGGGACGTGCGCGACGACTCCACCTGCGCCATGATGAAGCCCATCACGGCATAGTCGTCATCAGACCACTTCTGGCTGCTCGCGAACTTGTCCATCGCCTCGCTGCACGCGGCATACTCGGCACGAAGCCGCTCGTACTCCTTCTGGCTCGACGCGCGCGCGGCATCGGAGGATGTGTCGAACTGAAACGACGCCATCCTCATCTGTGCGGAGAGCCGCTCCTTGGCCATGCGGCGGTAGGGCGCGAAGCGACCGTCGCGCGCGAGCATCGCAAGCCTGCGGGTCTCTGGATCTGTCGATTCTGCGCCGCCGACATCGTCAGAGCCCTGGGCGGTCGCCGAAGCTGAAGCTGTCGGCGCGGATCCTGACTTGGGTGCGGTACCCGACTTCGGAGCGCCCGCAGCTGCTGGTGCGGAACTTGCTGCCGCGGACTGCTGGGCGGGTGCGGCGGCAGGCTGCGCAGGAGCGCCACTTGCCGGCGTCGCGCCTGCCGGCGATCCGGATGGAGTCGCGCCCGAGGACGCGGATGCCGTGGGCGATTTCGGCGGGGTCGCACCACTCGACGAAGGCGTCGCGCCTGCCGGTGCGGATGCGACCGGCGGTGGCGCTGTACCGGCGCCGGGGGCGGGGGACGCAGAACCCGAGTCAACGGCCGCGGGAGAGACCGGCGTCTCGTCCTTGCCGCAACCTGCGCAAATCACGGCAAAACCCAGGCAGCTTGCCGCAACCGCCATGCATCTGGAGCGAAGATTCATGATGAGGAATGGTAGCGGTGAGGCGTCCGTTGGCTGGAACGCCGCTGATATCCTCGATCCGATGCATCGGCCGCAGGTCAATCGCAGGGCTTTCACGGTCACTGAACTGCTGGTGGTCATTGGCATCATCGCGGTGCTGGTGACCATCGTGGTCCTGGGTGCCCAGAAGGTGGTGACCCTCTCGCGCGTCTCCAAGGACCTGAGCCAGCAGCGCGCCATCACGAATGCCCAGTCCGCCTATGCCTCCGACAACAACGACGCCTTTGCGAGCAACCGCACCGAGGGACTGAACGGCAGCAGCCAGTGGAGCCAGGTCGCGTTCACCGTCAACATCAGCGGCACGAACTACCCGTACTTGCTCAACAACGGGAACACCAACCCCGACCGGTACCACTGCTGGGTGCGGACCTACGGCGGCAATGTCGTCAACGTGCCTGGTCAGGGGCAGACCGAGCGGGATTCGGCCATCACGTCGGGCGTGCTCTACCCGTACATCGGCAGCGTGGGCAGCTACCGGTCGCCCTATGACCCGACCAAGCGCCTGCGCAGTTACTCGCTGAACTCGTTCGTGGGATCGACCGTGCCGGAGGATGCCGCCTTCTACATCCAGAACTGGGCAAGCTGGATCGGCTGCAGGGGCATCGCGCCGGGCGAGTTCAACACGACCAAGCGGTCCAAGATCCCGCAGCCGTCCCAGACGATCATGTCGATCATCGAGGATGACACGCGCCTCGCGGGCGCGTCCACCGGCAACTACTTCAACAACAATGGCTGGGTGGTCGATCCACGCGCGCCCGTCGGCACTCCAAACCAAGGCGCGTGCACAGCGGGCGGATGGAGCGGCTGGATCGACTGGCCGGCCTTCTGGGACTCCAAGTACATCACGTACAGCTACGTCGACGGCTCCACCGAGTCGTACCAGATGATCAATCCGAACGTGGAGAAGGCGATTGTCGGGCCGCCCTACCCAGGCGCTGACCACAACTACGCGCAGCCGCCTGACTCGCCGGGCAGCCCATGGCGCCAGGACTGGATGCACTTCCGCGAGCGCCTGCTCCCTGGCGTGATCCCGCCGATCATCAATCGCTCGCTGATCCCGCAGTCGTAGCGCGGACGCGCTTGCGCATCGGGCCTCGCGCTGCGTGGCGGCCCGCTCAGAAGTCGCACGTCTTCGGAGTGCGCGGGAACGGGATCGCGTCGCGGATGTTCGCCATCCCCGTCGCGTAGATCACCGTGCGCTCGAATCCGAGCCCGAATCCCGCATGGGGCACGGTGCCGTAGCGGCGCAGGTCGCGGTACCACCAGTACGCGTCCTTGTCGAGCTTCATCTCGTCGAGCCGGCGGTCGAGCATGTCGAGGCGCTCCTCGCGCTGGCTGCCGCCGACGATCTCGCCGATGCCCGGCGCGAGGATGTCCATCGCGGCCACGGTGCGGCCGTCGTCGTTCATGCGCATGTAGAAGGCCTTGATGTCCTTGGGATAGTTCATCAGGATGACCGGACGGCCGACGAGCTCCTCGGTGAGGTAGCGCTCGTGCTCGCTCTGCAGGTCGCAGCCCCAGGACACCGGGAACTCGAACTTCCGGCCCTTGGCGATGGCCGCCTCAAGGTGCTTGATGCCGTCCCCGTAGTCCATGCGCTCGAACGAGGCGCCGACGAGCGCCTCGAGCCTCGCAATGCAGCCCTTGTCGATGCGGTCGGCGAAGAACTTCAGGTCATCGCCACGCTCCTCGAGCAGCGCGCGGAACATGTACTTGAGCAGGTCCTCGGCAAGCTGCGCGTCCTCGAGCAGCGTTGCGAAGGCGATCTCCGGCTCGATCATCCAGAACTCGGCGAGATGCCGCGCGGTGTTGGAGTTCTCCGCTCGGAAGGTGGGCCCGAAGGTGTAGACCTTGCTGAGCGCGCACGCCCATGTCTCCACGTTCAGCTGGCCCGACACCGTCAGGTGCGTCTCGCGCCCGAAGAAGTCCTGGGCGAAGTCGACTTTGCCCTCCGGCGTGCGGGGGATGTTCGCCAGGTCCAGCGTCGAGACGCGGAACATCTGGCCTGCGCCTTCGCAGTCGCTGCCGGTGATGATGGGCGTGTGGATCCAGAAGAACCCGCGCTCATGGAAGAAGCGGTGCACCGCCATCGCGAGGCAGTGCCGCACGCGGCCGATCGCGCCGAACGTGTTCGTGCGCGGACGCAGGTGGGCGACCTCGCGCAGGTACTCGAACGTGTGCGGCTTGGGCTGGATCGGGTAGGTGTCCGGGTTCTCCACCCAGCCAACGACCTCGATGCGGGAGGCCTGCATCTCGACCGGTTGGCCCTTGCCTTGGCTCGGCACGATCTCGCCCTCGGCGACGATCGCGCAGCCTGCCGTCAGCTTGGCCACCTCGGAGGCGTAGTTGCCGAGCGAGTTTGGCGCCACGACCTGAAACGCGTCGAAGCACGATCCATCGGACATCTGCACGAAGGAGAGCCCCGCCTTGGAGTCGCGGCGCGTGCGGACCCAGCCCTTCACGCGCACCAGCTTGCCGAGGTAGGAGGCGTGCTCGCGGAAGATCGATGCCACCGAAGCGTCCATCATGGTGCGCACAGAGTAGGGGTGACGCCGGCGCTACCGCCGCTGCCCGCGCGCGAGCCACGCGCGCATCGCATCGAGCAGCTCGTCAGGGTCATCCGGCGCTGTCGCCTCAAGCAGCAAGTGCACCCCAGGAAGGATCGTGATCGCACGAGGCCCATTCGGATCCGCATCCGCTGCGCGCCTCGATGTGGCCTCCGGTCGGGGGGCTTCGGTCGGTGGCCGCTCTTCCACGGACCCTGACAGGAGATCGCCCACCCGCTGCCAGAGCTCCATGTCGGACTGCGTGGCCAGGCGTTCCGACACATGCCCAAGCCGCATGCCGCTTGACTGAAGCAGCTTCGTCATCACGGCGCGGACCAGATGCGTCGATCGATAGACCGCCCGGCGGCCGCCCGCGCGACGGGGAGGTGGCACGATGCCGAGGGTCTGGTAGTACCGGATCGTCCGTGGGTCGAGCGTGGGCCTCACGCGACCGTCACGCTGCGGGCTTGTCGCCGCGGCGAGCAGCGCGTTTGCGCGCTCCACCACCTCGAGCAAGCTCATCGCGGCGTCTGGAACCCAGTTGATTGGCGATGGGCGAGGCATCTATGTGACATCAATATACTGTTCCTGATATTGATTGACAGTACATCGCTGTCACACCTGACAGGGCGGCAGGCACAGCAAGCACAGGCACGGGAGATGCTGCAGTGGAGGGTCCGCAAGCACTTCAGCCGCAACGTTGTTTGGCATGCGGTTTGCACTTCAGGGCGAGTCCACGCAGTACCTATGGGCTACGCACTCCGATACCTGATGCCTGACAACCCGCTTCCCAGCGGCCACGATCAGTCATTTGGAGGTCACGTGCCTCAGGTCGGTCGGCTCAATCTCCTGCTTGCCGACAGCGGCTGGCGCACGCCAAGCTTCGCCGACCAGCTCCCGCCCCTGCTCGCACCGATGGGCGTCCAGTGCCTCCTCGCGCGCACCGCGCGCGAGGCGACCGTCATTGCCGATCGCGTGCTCGCCGCACGCGAGCGCATCCACATTGCCGTGATCGACGTCGAGACCCCAGTCGATGACTCCAAGTCAGGTCGCGCCCAGCTCGGGGGGCCGCTCGTGCTCGAGCTCCTGCGCCGCATGACGGCGCCGCCCGCGACTGTAGTCGTCCGCCCGCGCAGCCCCGTGATGCGCGAAGCGGCCCGCACGCTCAACGACGCGCTGCGCCAAGGCGCGTTCACGGTGGTCGACCAGCCGTGCCCCCTCGAATCAATGCTCAAAGTGCTGCAACGCGTGCTCGCGCAGCGGCACGGAGGGCACTGGCCCGTCGCGTGACGGTCCCCACGTTCTTCTTCTCACTTCGCACTTTCGATAACGGAGACAGCACCATGGCCATGAAGGTTCGACCCCTCGGAGACAAGATCCTCGTCAAGCGTGACGACCCGCAGACCAAGACCGACTCGGGCATCTTCCTTCCCGAGTCCAGCAAGGAGAAGCCCAAGCAGGGCAAGGTGATCGCGCTCGGCGACGGTCCGCTCAACAAGGAGAAGGGCACCCGCATGCCGTTCACCGTCAAGAAGGGCGACACCGTCATCTTCACGACCTACTCGGGCACAGAGGTCAAGATCGACGGCGACACGTACCTCATCATGACCGAGGAGGACATCCTCGGCGTCATCAGCTGATTTCCCCCCAACAGCCAACACACGGAGACACACAATGCCAGCAAAGCAGATTTCGTACGACAACGACGCGCGCGAGAAGATCCTCCGCGGCGTGCAGAAGCTCGCCAAGGCCGTCAAGGTCACCCTCGGCCCGTCGGGCCGCGTCGTGGTGCTTGAGAAGTCCTTCGGCGCCCCGACGGTCACCAAGGACGGCGTCACCGTCGCCAAGGAGATCGAGCTCGAGGATCCCTACGAGAACATGGGCGCGCAGATGGTGAAGGAAGTGGCCGGAAAGGCGTCGAAGGACGCCGGTGACGGCACCACGACCGCGACCGTCTATGCGGAGGCGATCTTCCAGGAGGGCCTCAAGAACATCACCGCCGGCGCCAACGCCAATGCGGTCAAGCGCGGCATCGACAAGGCGGTCGACACCGTCGTGTCCGAGCTCAAGCGGATGTCCAAGCCCGTCAAGGACTCGAAGGAGATCGCGCAGGTCGGCACGTGCTCGGCCAACCAGGACACGCAGGTCGGCGGCATCATCGCCGAGGCGATGGACAAGGTCGGCAAGGACGGCGTGATCACGGTCGAGGAGGGCAAGAGCCTCGAGACCGAGGTCGAGCTCCTCGAGGGCATGCAGTTCGACAAGGGCTACCTCAGCCCGCACTTCGTGACCAACCCGGCCGCGATGGAGTGCGTGCTCGAGGACGCCTACATCCTCATCCACGAGAAGAAGATCTCGAGCGCGAAGGACATGCTCCCCGTGCTCGGCAAGATCGCCGAGAGCGGCAAGAGCCTGCTCATCGTCGCCGAGGACATCGAGGGCGAGGCGCTCGCCACCCTCGTGGTCAACCGCCTCCGCGGCGTCCTCAAGGTCTGCGCAGTGAAGGCCCCGGGCTTCGGCGATCGCCGCAAGGCGATGCTCGAGGACATCGCGGTCCTCACCGGCGGCACCGCCGTCATGGAGGAGCTCGGCATCAACCTCGAGAGCATCGCGCTCAACGAGCTCGGCCGCGCGAAGAAGATCACCATCGACAAGGACAACTGCACGATCGTCGAGGGTGGCGGCAAGACCACGGACATCCAGGGCCGCATCGAGCAGATCAAGGCCCAGATCGACATCACGAGCAGCGACTACGACCGCGAGAAGCTCCAGGAGCGCCTGGCGAAGCTCGCGGGCGGCGTGGCGCAGATCAACGTCGGCGCCGCGACCGAGGTCGAGATGAAGGAGAAGAAGGCCCGCGTCGAGGACGCGCTGCACGCGTGCCGCGCGGCTGTCGAGGAGGGCATCCTTCCCGGTGGCGGCGTCGCCGTGCTCCGCGCGCGCAAGGCGCTCGAGAAGCTCCGCAAGGGGCTCGAGGGCGACGAGGCCACCGGCGTGGACATCGTGCTGCGCGCGCTGTCGGCGCCGATCAAGCAGATCGCGGCAAACTGCGGCCTCGACGGCTCGATCGTCGCGCAGAAGGTCGAGGAGAGCTCGGACACCAGCTACGGCTTCAACGCCGTGACGCACGAGTACACCGACCTCGTCAAGGCCGGCGTGATCGTGCCCACCAAGGTGGAGCGCGTGGCGCTGCAGAACGCGGCGAGCATCGCCGCCCTGCTGCTCACGACCGACTGCGCGATCATCGAGATCAAGGAGAAGAAGGCCAAGGTCCCCGCCGGCGGCGCTGGCGAGGACATGGACTACTGATCCGCCGGCTTCGCACAAACGGCATCGGGTCGGACACGGCAGCGTCTCGCCGCAACCCCGACCCGGTCAACCAGGCCCCGGCCGCAAGGCTGGGGCCTTTCCCGTTTTGCGGTTGATGCAGCATCGCCCCGCGCCCACTTGAGGGTGACGGTTGTCGCCCGCGCACTGATGCGGGAGATTGATGCCGCCTACTTCGCGCCGATGAAGTCGCGGCCGAGGATGCCGTCGACCGTGAGCACGTGGTAGGCCGTGTTCACGATCATGTCGTAGGCCTGGTTGGTGTAGAAGGCCGACTGGTCGCCGCCCAAGGGCGTGCCGCGGTGCCAGAGCCCGCGCGCCGCCTGACCGACGCTGCCGTCGTTGGCGGTCTGCCGCGCGACACGGCCATCGCTCTCCATCGCGTCGGCGACGCCAGCCACCGCCGTGTGCCCGTCGAAGAAGAGCGTGCACGGCGCGGAGTTGTAGCCGTGGTTGAAGAACCACGGCGTCTGCGGCGTGATGCCCGGGTTGAAGTCGCCGCCGTCTCGATTCTGCAGCCAGTAGAGCTCGAGCATGCGCGTCTTGAGATCTGGGTACTTGGCCTGCCCGGTGGAGGGCGACCGGTAGGCGCTCGGACCGCACATGTTGGGTCGGCCTGCGCTGCCCGCATCCGTCGCACGCGAGCTCAGTACCGACGGTCCCCACATCGCAGCGGGGCTGAAGACGTACGTCGAGCGGATCGAGTTGCCTCCCACAGTCGCGGGCGGCACGAACTCGCCTGGTCCGTTGATCGCGCGCTCAGCCCTTGAGAGGTTCCAGCGGTCCTTCGGCGCCCAG